>JBGUHW010000190.1:0-3296 GCA_045112395.1 Bacteroidales bacterium | reverse complement strand
TCCCACAAAGTACTTTATTACTGTTACAGTACATTTATGGCAGCACTTGTATTTATGGTCTGCAAAGTTTTAATTGATTCTCTTTTTGAATGGGCGATAGTAATTCCAACATCAGCAAAAGAATGGTTAGCCCTTTTCATATCATCCATTCCGTTTGGATTTGGAATGACATACTTCAATTACCTTACAATGAAAAGGAATTTCAACAGAGGCAAGCAACAATAGATAATGCCTTGCTAAAAAAATATCTGAATGGCTGAGAAATCCGCCTTTTCGGTTATTATCTGTTGCCTTAAAATAAAAAATACAACCTAAAAACCTTGAATCATCAAACCATTTCAACCAACCTTAAACAAAGGAATAAAGGGGATTGACGATTTTGGATTTTTGATTTACGATTTTGGATTTTTGAAAAACATTGTATATTTGTCGAATTATTAACTAAAAAATTATTTAGTATGAAGAACAGGCTTTTTCTTGTAGTACTTGCAATGTTTGTTGCAATGCTTTTGTCGGCAGGATGCCAGAAACAAAAATCGTGTGAATCGGCATTTTCCAATGACGGGCGTATAGTTCGCGGTTTCATCCAGAAACTTGACGAACCGTACAAGACGGACGATACTTTTGTGTTGGAGGGCTACAAGATTACCGCACATTTTACCGATGTTGACGGAAATGTATTTTATTTGGCTGGTAAAGTTCCCAAAGGCATAAACTCCAATACCCCTGTCAGCGTGATATTGGCGGAAGTTGGTGATTACGATAATCTTTACCACACCAAGAAAATGATTTACACATTGTCCTGCGTTAGCGAAGACGAATAGGCTGGAAGAGAAAGGAAAGGAGAAAACAAAGAACAATAGCAAATCTGTACAGACGCAAAATTTTGCGTCTCAACCAGAAACGGCGGAGCCACTGAAACTTAGAAACTTAGAAACTTTAAAACATAAAATATCATGAAGTACTTTTTGAAATGTTGGAAGCACTATGCCGACTTTAAGGGCAGGGCAAGAAGAAAGGAATATTGGATGTTCCTGTTGTTCAGTACGATAATAAGCACAATTCTGACTATTGCATTGAATATTGCACAAGTGGTTGAAGCATTAAATTCGCCAGATGGCAATCCGTTCAAAATGATTAGAGAAGGTCAGATGTTCAATGGTTCGGATGCCGTTTCGATTATCTTTTGCATAATACTTGCGTATGGAATGGCATCTCTTCTGCCGACACTTGCCGTGGTTGTACGCCGCCTGCACGACATTGGCAGGAAAGGCACTTGGATTTTGCTGCTGCTTGTACCAACGCTGCTGATGTGCATATTTTACTTCAATATGTTTTCGCTTGCCATTGCGGTCGGAACAGGCATAGCAGTATTTGTTGTCAACATTGCGCTTACAGTCCTTTACATCGTTCTCGGTTGCATCGACGGTCAGAAAGGCGAAAACCAGTATGGCCCGAACCCGAAGGAAGAAGAGGCAATGAACAATTAATAATTGACAATGTACAATGGATAATTGATAACAACGCTTTGCGGTCGCTAAATGTAATGTTTTGAGTGCCCTAAAGGGCAGAAATTGTACAAATTAAGGGCAAATTAAACAAATAGATTTGGGAAATTTGTGTAGATTTGTAAGATTTCTCTCCGTAGAAGACTGAAAATAAAAATCACGGACGGTTCTCTGCCGTCCTTTTTTATTTCTCCTTTGCCATTCTCTATTCCGATAATTAGTCGTATTTTTGTAGTCCTTTTTGCAAAAAGATTTTTTAGAAATGAACTTCATAGAAATACTACATAGCATCGACTACTTCGACCTGTTCAGCAACGCGCTGATGATTACGAGTTTCGTAGTCATAATGATGTCGCTCATCGAATATGTGAATGTGTGGACAAAGGGACGCTTTATCAAGGGAATGAACCGCAACGCCTTTGTGCAGGCACTGATAGGAACTTTGCTCGGTGTGATTCCGGGTTGCATGGGAACATTCACGGCGGTGTCGCTCTATACGCACAAGGCTTTGTCGCTTGGTGCTCTCGTGGCCTGCCTTATAGCGACTTCGGGCGACGAGTCGTTTGTGATGCTGGCAACTATGCCTGTGCAGTCGCTGTGGCTGTTCGGTATTTCGGCGGTCATAGCCATCGTAGCAGGCGTGGTTGTGGATAAAATCTTTAAGAACAAGGATTATACGCCTACTTTCGACGATGTGCCATTCGAGGTTCACGAACACGAAACCAGTGGCGAAGGAAAACTTTTTGCTTGGAAAAACTTCGTTCCGTCCAAGTCGCGACTGAAATTGATAGGCGTATTTGCTGGCATAATAATCCTATGCTGCGTTGGCGTTATCGGACATTCGCATTCCGAATCGTTGATTTTCAGTTTACCACAGCAGATGGAAAGCGTTGAGGCAGAGGATAGTCACCACCACGACGAGTGTTGCGAGCACCATCACCACGATGAAGAATGCTGTGAACATCACCACCATCACGACGATGAATGTGAAGGAGAACATCACCACGATTCCGACTTACCAGAAGGCTTCGAGCATCATCATCACCATCACGGAGCAATGGACATCGTGAACATAATAATAGTGTCGCTGTCGGCACTTATGCTGCTCATAATATTCTTCTCCAACGAGCATTTTGTAAGTGAGCATCTTGTTCAGCATGTCGTGCAGAAGCACTTGCCGCGAGTTTTCTGGTGGACATTTGGTGTTCTGGTGCTTATGGCTATCATATTGAACTACACTAACTTCGGTGACTGGATATACAACAACACCTACATACTTCTGTTGATTGCTGTGGCTGTGGGAATTTTGCCCGAATCTGGTCCGCATCTGATTTTTGTGGTATTGTTTGTACAGGGCTATATTCCGTTCAGCATCTTGTTGGCAAACAGCATCGTGCAGGATGGTCACGGTTCGCTTCCGCTTCTTGCCGAAACCAAGAAGGGCTTCCTTGTAACCAAGGTAATAAATATGGTTGTCGGATTGGTCGTCGGACTAGTTGGTCTGTTGATAGGATTTTAATTAATCAATATATCATTCCAACAATCCACAACGGAAGTTTCTTGCCTACAGGATATTCCATCATATCGGCAAGGATAAACGAGTCGGGTAGGTTGGCAATCTGGTCGAAGGTTTTGCTTTGTCCGTCGACTTCAAATGTAATTTTCCCGTCGATAAGGAAATCACCATTAGCCTTGTCATATTCCACAGAGTGCGAGGTTGCAAGCTGATTTACAGCAAAGCATTCGCGTATTGTGCCAATTTGTTTCTGCTGCCCGATGGCATAGAAA
>JBGUHW010000189.1:0-2280 GCA_045112395.1 Bacteroidales bacterium | reverse complement strand
AGCCCTTCGCTCCAACCTTTGACAAGGAAAAACCTGTCGAACGAAAGTTTCGGCTTGTTCTGCACGATTTCGCGCGGGCGAATCTTGAGCGTAGAGTTTACGGCAAAGCCGATTCCTGCAAATATCAGAGACAAAAGGAAAATCAAATCGTAGCTGCCTGTCACCTCATGAATCCAGATTGCCACCGATGGACCAATTGCCGATGCAATATTGTTGCTTAGTCCGTAGTATCCGATTCCCTCTGCCCTACGAGATGGCGGAAGCACATCGATGGCAACAGTGCTGTTCGATACCGTTGTCGCTCCAAATGGTGCTCCGTGCAAAGTCCTTACAATGGCAAAAATCAGCAAAGTTCCTGCTGCCAGATAACCTGCGAAAAATATGAAGAAGAGAAAATAGCATATCAGCAGAACCTTCTTGCGCGGAAAACTATCGACAAAGAAACCGCTGAACGGACGGATTAGCAAGGCCGTAAGCGTATATCCCGACAGAACTATACCTATAATATCCTTGTTTGCGTCAAAGGTGTCGCTCATGTAGAGCGGCAACATCGGAGCCAAAAGCATGAACGAAAAGAAAATCATGAAGTTGGCAATCCACACTTTCGTGTAGTTGCTGTTCCATAGTTTTTCCTTGATTTCGGACTGCTCCGATGCCATGATATGGTTTTATTTCAATCCTATTTCCTTAAGCCACTTGGCAATATCATCGTCAGATGATGATACCTTGGAACCGCTGAATACGCCCGACTTCAAGAAATATACATTCGACACAATATTGCGCATATCCGACTCGCACCTAGACAAGCCGCCACCACCGTGAGTTACAAACAAGGCTATCTTCTTGCCATTGAACCTGTTCTGTTCAAGAAAAGTTGCAACAGGAGGAGCAATCGTACTGCACCAGTTTGGCGTACCGACAAGAATAACATCGTAGTCGCCAAGATTATCAACCTTTGTTTTTATTTCCGGTCTGAAATTCTCTTTTGTCTCCTTACGAGCTTGAGCAACGCATTCCGAATAATCGGTCGGATACGCCGTCACCGGAACAATTTCAACAAGATCGGCACCAAGCTGAGTCTTAACCTTCTCGGCTACCACGCGGGTATTTCCGCCCCATGAATAATAAACCACAAGAACCTTTTGATTCTGCGAATTAGCACATATTGTCGCCATAACGAATAAAACTAATGTAAATAATATATGTTTCATTGTAAAAAAGTTTCGACAAAGGTACGAAAAAAGTAAAACCGCCATGAAAACATTATTATTAATTTCGCGCCCGAAAAACAGGCATCAACAAAATGAACAAGTTCCGCAGTTTCGTACTTCCTATAGCAATAGTCCTAGGATTGTTGCTGCACAAGTACTGCGCCATGTTCACACCATACGTGCCGATTCTCATTTTCGCCATGCTACTGCTCAACTTTGCAGCCGTTGATGTCAGGAAACTAAAAATAACAATGCTCGATGTTTGGCTCATGCTTTTCCAGATCGTAGTGAGCATGGGATGCTACTGGCTTGTAATGCTATTGGGTGGTGGCGACACCATTGCAGAAGGGATACTGGTTGGCGTGCTTTGTCCTGTAGCTGCATCGGTGGTTGTAATATCATGTATGCTTGGTGCCAACCGCGAAACAGTCACAACCTATACCATTCTCGGAAACCTTATGGTTGCAATAATAGCACCTATATATTTCTCATTTATCGGGCAACAACAAGATATGCCGTTTCTCGATTCTTTCTGGTTGATACTTAAGCGAGTAAGCCCAATAATTGCACTGCCGTTCATCCTAGCACTTTGTATGCAGCACTGGCTTCCAAAGGTTAACAATTTCCTTTGCAAAATAAAGGGCGTATCATTCTACCTTTGGGCGCTGGCTTTGCTCTTTACGCTCGGTCAGACAATCGATTTTATGTTCCTGTATGGAAAAGACAATCTTGGCAGCATAATAGCACTTGGAATTGCCTCATTGATATTCTGCGTAATACAATTTGGTTTCGGCAAATGGCTTGGCAAGAAATATGGCGACAAGATGGCCGGAGGACAATTGCTCGGACAAAAGAACACTGCCATGGGAATTTGGATGGCAAACACCTACCTCAATCCGCTAGCATCAGTATTCCCCGCCTTATATTCTATCTGGCAAAACCTGTTTAACAGCTGGCAGATGTGGAAGAAAGGGAAAGAAGAGAAGAAGCGATGATTCAAGAAATTTCTGGTTTCAGGTTTCTTGTTTCTGGTTTAAAAGTTGCATCGATTGAGACGCAAAATTTTGCG
>JBGUHW010000188.1:0-35790 GCA_045112395.1 Bacteroidales bacterium | reverse complement strand
ATCGACTGCGACTGGACAGAAAGCCATGCCGAGCAATATTTTTCATTCATGAAGGATTTGAAAGCAAAACTCGACCCCAAGGGCATTGCTCTTTCGACAACGGTGCGTATGTTCCAGCTCGGCTACGAAACTCCTGCCGCTGACTATGGAGTGCTGATGTGCTACAATACTGGCGACATACGCAATTGGGATACCAACAATTCCATACTCGACACTAAGGATGTAGAGCCTTATCTTGGTAAGTTGGGAAAATGCAAACTGCCGTTGTCGGTAGCATTTCCGTGCTTCTCGTGGGACGTTACGTTCAGCGATAGTTATGATAATGAAGGCGAAAAATATATGAGGGGTATTGAGTATGACAAATACGATTTTTCGGATACGGAAAGATTCAAGAAACTATCGGCAAACAAGTACGAAATAAATATTGATGAAGATGACTACTGGACTCCCAAGTACGTTCGTCACGAAGAAGTTTCAATGGACGAAATTCTTGATGCCAAGAGCATGATTCTGAAGAATCTTTCTTCTGCTCCAGTTCAATTTGTGATGTATCATCTTGATTCTGTTAACCTTTCAAAACTTTCGGACGATGATGTGGAAAAGATTTATCGTTAGCGTGCTGTGCCTTGCATCGGCAATTATGACTTTTGCCTGCGGGTACGTTGAGGTAATTGGTGGCGAGTGGACTTATATGTTCAAGACCTACGATAGTGGCGTACGAAATTGGTGGGAACCCGACGAATTATGGAAAAGCAACATTGCTTTTTGGTACGATTATACAGGTGGCAAGGTCGAAAAATCGGAAATAGAGAAGGCTTTGTACGAATGTAGTGTTGATGACATTGACAACGGACAAAACGGATTTTTCGTTTACCTGCACAAAGAGAAGGATAAGGAAGCTTTGCGCTACTGGACTATAAACAAGACTTTTTCGGAAAGAATGGGTGATTCGTGGTACTATCCAAAGCCTGCGGAAAAGGAAGAGATGACTCGCTGGGTTGCCGACCTCGAAAAGATGTGCGACAAATCATCGTCGCAATTGAAGGAAAGATATACATATTTGTATATGCGCATTTTGTTCTATCTGAAGCAGTATGATGTTTGCAAGAAGGTTTGGGAAAACTGCGGCACAGAATGGAACGACAAGGAATTGAAGAAAAAATGCCATCTGTATTATGCAGGTGCGTTGTTCTATACGGACGAAGCAACAAAGGCTGCCGAAATTTACACCGATTACGAGGATTGGGAAAGTTTGCATTACTTCAAGAAGGATGTTGACTTTATGCGTAAGCTGTATGCATACAACCCGAGTTCGAAGGCTTTTATGTTCTTTGTACAAAACTACTTGAACAATTATCAGGACAAGAAGGCACCTGTCGATTGCAAGGATTTTGTTGCTTTCTGCGAAAAGGTTCTTGGCGAAAAGAAAACCGACAATCCTGCGCTTTGGCAGTCGGCACTTGCTCATGTGTCGTTCCTTAACGGTGATGTAGCCAAGGCTATCGAACAAATTGAGAAGGCTCCCGATATGCAAGGCCTTGAGATGGCTAAGGAAAATGCACGGATGCTCCGCCTTCTGTACAATTCCACTATGACCGATGCTGCCGATTATGCCGACAAGTTGAACAGGGATTTGCCCTGGCTTCTGAAAAAGGTGTACGAGCTTGACCATTTATGGGCAAACAACGGGCGCGGCAACGAGCATAGCCTCGATATGCTAGGACGAGTTATTTTAAGGAATGCTTTCCCGCATTATGTTGATGCTGGAGAACCCAATATGGCAGCCGCTTTATTAAATGCTTTCGACGAGGTACATTGCTACGATAAGGAAACTCGTGAATCAAAGCGCAAGGATCCTAACGAAGCTGGCAATATGGAATATTACACATGGTATTTCCGCTATCTCGACACCACTTCGGTTGTTAATGTAAAGAATTTCCTTGCTTTTGTAAAGTCGGGCGGAAAAACCAAGTTGGAAAAGTCGCTTGTAAGTAGGGGGTATGTAGGCGAGTCGATGATTAACGAATTGATAGCCACAAAGTATATGCGCGTTCATGAGTACGACTCGGCAATTGTATATTTGGAAAAGGTTGCTCCATCGTTCTGGAAAAAGCAAAACATAACCGAATATTTGAAGCGAAATCCGTTTATGGAAGACTGGATTACTGCAAACAACGAAAAGGGTAGTATCTACAAGCAGTACAATCCGGCAAAGTTGTATTCATCGGTGCCTACAAAGCTTCAGTTCTGCAGGATAATGCGCGACTTGGAACAAAATCAGGGTAAAATTACCGACAATGAGGAACGTGCAATAATGAAATATGCTTACGCTGTAGGACTTGCGCAGTCTGTCGATTGGTGCTGGGCATTGACTCAGTATGCCAAGGGAAGTTATGTAAATTATGAAGGCCTTTATGGTACAGTGACCAAGTTGGAAGATTTGCAGCACTACGACAACGGCTGGGATTATCGCACGTCTAAGTCGTACATCTTGCAGGACCGTTACCAAAAGGTATATTCACATCTTGATGAGGCAGAAACCTTGACACAAAACAGCGAACTTTTGGCTCGTTGTCAGTATATGCGTGCCGGAATCGAACTGGATGGTTCGTATGTTGGAAGGTATTACCGCAGTCTTGTTGGCAAGTACGCCAGCACAAAGTTTTTCGGCAACGAAAAGCATCATTGCGACAGGCTATCCGATTATAGGTAGTCTATCTATTCTGTTCCCACTCGAAGAATCCTTTTTCAAGGATATTTCTGATGCCGTCCTCGAGTTTTACGAGTGGACGGTTAAGAACCTTTAGCATATCGGTATTGTCGGGGCAACGGCGCATCATGTCGCCTTCCTTCAGCGGAGGCAGATATACGAGCTTTGATTTCGAGCCTGTAATGTCAATAATAATCTTTGCAAGCTCTAATATTGATGTTTCGCGTGAATTACCAATGTTCACCACATCGTTGATGTACTCGTCTGCGTATGCAATCTTTACGGTAGCATCAATGTTGTCATCTATGTAGCAGAAAGTACGGCTTTGCGAACCGTCACCATATATGGAGATGTCGTCGCCACGAAGTGCCATGTTGAGGAACTTGCTGATTACAAAGTCCTTGCTTTGTTTTGGTCCGTATGTGTTGAAGAAACGGAAAATAGTGTAGTTCAGACCAAATTCCTTGTTGTACGAGCGAAGGAAAGCTTCGCCAATGTTCTTTACCACAGCATAAGGTACGCGCGAGTTGAGCGGCGTTGTGTGAGCGTTTTGCGGGAACTCTACTGGTTCGCCGTAAACCTCTGAAGAAGAAGCGAAGAATACCCTTTTTACGCCAGTGTTCTTACTGAGACGGCAGATGTTTTCGATTCCGCGCAAGTCTTCAAGTACGCCAACGGGATGAGCCTGAGTACGAAGCACGCCAACCATTGCTGCATAGTGGAAAACATAGTGGAATTGGTACGATACCATTATCTCCATAATATCCTTGTACTCGTTGACATCGCCCTTAATAAAACGAATGTTTTCTTTCATCGGAGGCAATTTGCGCAGGTCGCCAGTCGAGAGGTTGTCCATTATTACAACAAGGTTCGACTCGTCGTCGGCTAACTTTTGGGCCAGCGAACTAGCAATGAAACCTGCACCGCCGGTAACCAAAATGCGGCGTTTGTATGAGTGGCGCGATTTACTTGTCTTCATCGTATTCTTCTCCTTCTATTTTTAGTTCATCGAGGTCTATTTCGTCCTCTTCGTTGTATATCTGTATAAATTGTTCATTGAAAACTTTCTTGTTGAAATGGTGTTCCAAAGTCATCAGTAGCGATGGTAATAGCACAATGTTTGAGAACATTGCTACGAATAATGCCGTTGATACCAGGATACCCATTGATTGAGCTCCGCCCCATTCGGAAATGGTGAACATTCCAAATCCGAGTACAAGTATGATTGAGGTGTATATCATGCTCATGCCGGTTTCGCCAAGAGCATTTTTGACGGATACACCTATGTTTCCGTCCGTATGCTTGAGTTCCTGGCTGTACTTGGCGAGGTAGTGTATTGTGTCGTCAACAGATATGCCGAAAGCGATGCTGAATACAAGTATTGTTGATGGCTTTATTGGAATACCAAAATAACCCATTATTCCAGCGGTTACAACCATAGGGATTACATTTGGAATCAGCGAAAGCAATGTGACCTTTATCGAGCGGAACATTAAGAATAGGAACAGAGCAATTACCACTATTGCCAAAGCGAGACTGATGAAAAGATTTTTTGTCAGGTATGTCTGGCTGGTAAAGTTCATAATGGTGTTTCCCGTCACAATTGTTTCGTAGCGATCAGCAGGGAAAACCGAATCTATTTCGCTTCTCAGTTGAGGTAGCAGTTCCTCTATGCGGTCGCAACCTACATCGCGGATGTTCATGCTGATGCGTGTTGCAGTGCGGGTGCTGTCGATAAACGATTTAGCAAGACCTTCGCCATTCATATTTGGCATTCGCTTCATGATGTTGGAATATGTGTTCGGGTCTGGCGGCAGTTCGTATTTCTTGCCGTTTGTGTATGCTTGATATAGGAATTTCACTGCATCGGCAATCGACATCGAACGCGAAAGTTCCGGATATTTCTTCATGCGTTGCTGTAGTGAGTCGAGGCTAACAATCTGGTCGATGTAGTCGTGGTCGTTGCGAAGCGAATCCTTTGAAATCACAACTATTTCTATTGGAGATACACCACCAAACTTTTCTTCAAGGAAATGGGTGTCCTGACATAGCTTGCTGTTGTTAGGAACATCATCGAGTATGTAGCCGGCACGGTTGATGAAGAAAATTCCGCACAGCATCACGACAAATAATGAGATGAATACTATATAAACCGTTTTGCGGCTATGAGTAACAATGTCTTCAATCTTGGCAATGATTGAAGTTATCACTTTGTTGTCGATGTGTTTGGTAGCTTTCTCTGAAGGAGGCTTGCAAAGGCTGAAGAATATTGGGATTATCAGCAATGAAAGCAAGAAAACTGTCATTATGCCGAGTGATGCCACAACGCCAAACTCGATTAGAAGAGTGTTTGTGGTGACGATGAATGTGGCAAAACCAAATGCTGTAGTAATGTTGGTAACGAAAGATGCATTGCCGATTTTGCAGATGGTACGATGTAGGGCTTTTACCTTCTGTCCGTGCAACTTGTATTCCGCGTGGTATTTGTTGAACATGTAGATTATGTTCGGGATGCCAATTACAATCAGCAATGGCGGAATCATGGATGTGAGGACAGTAACTTGGTAACCTAGCAGTACCATATAGCCGAAAACCCAAATCAAGCTAAGTGCCACCACTATGAGCGAGGCAAATATTACCTTCGGGGAACGGAAGAATATGTAAAGTATTATTATGCAGACAAGTGCCGCTAGAAGTGTGAAGATAAGCAGTTCGCGCTTAATAAGGTTTGTAACTTCGGTGCGGATATATGGGTGTCCTGAAATATGGACATTTATGCCAGTTTCTTCAGAATATTTTTGCAAAATGTCCTCTATTTCGGCTACAGACTGCTGGCGTTCCGAACTGTTTAGTATTTTGGGATCGAGAGAAATAGTGAGCAGGAACACATTGGTATCGGCACTGTAAAGCAGGTTGGTGTAGAACGGCAGGCTGAAGAAGATGTTGCTTATGCTGTCGAGTTCTGCCTGCGATGATATAGAGTCGCCAAAAATGCGTACTGTTTCAAATTTCTGCTTTTTATTTCCGTTTTCATCGGTCACGTTTGCTTTGCGTAAGTTTACTGCTTCAAGCGGACTGAATGCCTTTTTTACATCCTTGTGTGATTTTATTTGATGCGATAATTTGCGGAATTTATCGAAATGCTCGTAGTTGGTAAGCAGACAACTATCCTCAATGCCTATGGCAATGGCATTGGCTTCGTCTCCGAAAAGTTCCTTGAACTTTTTGTTCTGCAAATATACTTCATCGTCTTCCGAAAGCATACGGGCGTAGCCGTAGTCCATGCTAATGTGCAGAGCCTCAAAACCCAAGAATGCCGTAACTATCACTATACCAATGATTAGATACAGCTTCTGCCTCAATATCAGCCTAGCAATTTTCTGCCACATAATTTTCTACATTCTAAAAACGGCAAATATAACTCTTTATTCTTTATTTTAAGTTTCCTTGATGAATTATGTTTGGGAAGGAAATGTCAATTTTCCATTGCCTTTAAATGCTTTTCGTACTCCCTGAGTATTGCTCCGAACAGCAGGTCGCCTTCGAGCATGTAGCCATCGTTGGTAAAGTGAATCCTGTCGGTGTTGGCTAGTCCGTGCTTCTGCCATGTGTAAATCGATTTGCTTCCGCCCATGACTGCGTATAGATTCCATAAAGATGCATGGTAACGTTTGCAAAGTTCTTTCATTGCCTCGACTACCAGAGGCTGGTTGTTATTGTGTCCGGTACGGTATCCGCAGAAGTCGTTGTTGCTGACGAAGATTATCGCGCAGTCGGGGTTTACAGCAAGTATGGCATCAACTATTTTGCGGTAATTCTGCACAAACCTGTCCTTTGAAAAGTTCTTTCCTGAAGCATCGTTTACACCAAGTGCAATTATGGCAAGGTCGGGATTCACGGCGTCCATTTGCTTGAGCAAAAGTTTTTCCTTGACATACGATTCGGTTGACGCTCCATTGGTTCCGATGGTTATAAAATTTACATTCGGTAGCGAATCCTCGACCAGCACGCCGTGAATGTGTATCGGTTTTGCCGAACGCGAATCGACATTGCGCACAAACTTGAAAACAAGCGAGTCAAAAGAGTGTGAATACACCATTTCGGTACTGCCTTCGGTGAAATCTGTCGTGCAGTCAACCATTATCGAGTCCACGTTGGTGAAAATGTCGTAGCAGGTGTCGTTGGCATCATGCAGAAGCTTTACCTTTGTAAACTCGTGCATCTCCTTCATTGAACGTTTGGGGAAGGCAAATGTCAGGTTTGCAATACTGTCCTTTGTAAATGCGACAAATCCCGAAAGTCCTATTGGGGTTCCAGTTACATTTTTGATAATCCGTTCGAATTCCCAGTTTCCCGAACTTCGCGACACATAATAATATGGATGGTTGTTCTTTGGTGCTATTGAAAGCGGAGCAAGCAATCCAAAATCGCCATGCGAATCGTGGCAAAGGCTCTCGAAGTGTCTTCGCAGACACCATGAAACCACGCCAGCCTGAATGTGGGAGTCCCCAAGATGCAGTACTGTAAAGCCTTCATCACCATCGAAGTAGAAATTGTCAAGCTTGCCAAAGAAAGTTTCGAGGTTAGGATTTCCAGATGGTGTATAAAGCGTTGATGAATCGTAGTTTACGAAATCGTATTTCCTTTCGGGGTAGGGGAACGAGAGAGACTGTGCAATGCTGGCTAACGAAATGTCCATTAGCACAAGCATCAAAAAAATCTTTCCTATGTAATCCCTGAAAGTCATACCTTACTTGTTTCTCTGCAGATAGTTTGTGTATTCGACAATTATTGCATTGTAAAGCATATTGGAGATGACCTGTGCTCCCTGTGGCGAGAAGTGTGTGTAGTCCTTTGCGGCAAGTGGCGGGTCGGCTTCAACCCACTTAGGCATGGAGTTGCGACCTCCCATAGCCTTGTAGGTGTCCCAGAATGCGCAGTTGTTGCGTTGGGCTGCATCGCGTAGCATATTGACCATAGTGTCGAGGATAGGGTAGGATTCGTACACATCCTTATTCTTAACCGACATGTCGTTTGGACCGACAATCATAATTGATGCCTCTGGACACATAGCCCTGATGGTTCGAACCTGCGACATGAAAAGATTTACAAAATATGTTGCGCCTTTCGAATCTTTTGTGTTGGGGACTGCGTTGGCTCCGAACTGCAAAATGAACAAATCTGCACCGAGTTTCGAGTAGGAAGCAGACAATAGGGAACGGTCGGTGCCAGTGAAAACTTCGCCACTGCATCCGCGCATAGCAATGTTGTCGACAATTATTCCGTGGTCGTCCTCGAGCGACACGCAGTAAAAGTCGGGACTGTCGAATGCCTCGAATTCGAGAGTTACATCGCTAATGTAGTCGGGCGACTTGTAGGCATATACATTCAAACCTTCCGAAATCGGCATGCGACCTTCGTTTACAACAGCTCCGCCTACTTTCACAGTTACATTTACCTCTTCGGTGCAGTTGCCGTAGTAGATGTAAACATTCTTGAACTTGCGCGTGTTGCCGTAGCCCATGGATGATTTTGTAAAACTTATCCAAGCCTTGTAAGGTTCTTCGGGGCGTTCCCACAGAGAATCGCGAATAGGCGAGAAGCGGTTGAATGCCATCATAGGACCGTATTTTCTGTGGGTTACGGCTGGGTCGCGTTTTCCGAATCCGGGACAGCGAATCCATCCTTCGGAAGCACCCTGTTTCATGCTGTATTGTGAGTAAATGGCAACTGGTGAGCACATTCCTACGCCATTGCCTCCAAAGCGGCCTTGCAGTTTGTATCTGATGTAGGCTGTTATGCGGTCGCCTTCGAGCTGGCTGTCGCCGTAGTGCAGAACCCTGATTTTTTCGTATTCGCCATGGTGCGACAACTTACGGAAGAAATGGTCGAGTGCGGTGTTGTTGCCGGCAGGAAATTCGAGCGGGTTGACTGCCGATTTTATTTCCTCGATATTGTAGTTGGATGCATCATCGTTAACAACATTGTCTGATGTTGGGTCGGGTTGCTCCTCGTATTCGGGCATATCTTTCAGTTTGGCTTGTGCCTTTTGTGGAATTTCGTTGTCGATGTCGATCTGGCTCGAAAGCAGAGAATCTAGGTTTACGGTTGATTCCTCCTTTGCCGACGACGGCAGGAAGTCGCTGAAAGATGGGCAGTGAAGCACAAAGTTTTCGCCAATCCTTATGCCATCTTTCGGGAAAACAGCCATCACTCCAGCAATGACTGCAAATAGTATCAATATGAATATCAATGTATTCCTAACTTTCATCGTTTTGAATTTTGAGAGTGCAAAGGTAGGTGTTTTTTTGATAGGTTGGGAGAGAAAAATACATAACAAAAAAAGCTACGCCGATGCGTAGCTTTTTGATTTTTTTCGAAATTTCGATTAGTCCTTGTGGTTCGGGCATCCTTCGTGATGATGCTCGCAACCTTCGTGGCCTTTGCATCCTTCGTGCTTGTGGCAACCCTCGTGGCCTTTGCAGCAACCTTCTGGCTTATCACCGTGGCACTTGTGTCCGCATCCGTGATGATGACCTTCGCCACAGCATGGCATATTGTCGAACAATGCCTTCTTTTCATCGAGGCTCAGGTTGTCCCAGTTAGCCATTCCTTCTTCGAAAGCAGCCTTCTTTGCAGCCATTTCTTCTTCTCTGGCCTTCTTTTCAGCAACCATCTTGTCGAAGCATTCTTTGCGCTTGTTCAAGAGTTCTGCTTTCTTTTCGTCGGTCTGGTTTGCCCAGTCTTCCCAAGCAGCCATATCTGCCTTCTGCTCTTCGCTCATTTCGTGGCAGCACTTGTGTTCGCCATCTTTGCAGCATTTGTGTTCACCTTCCTTGTTGCAGCACTTTTGTTCGCCTTCAGCGGCTTCCTGCTTAGGTTCGTTGTTGCAGCAAGCTACAAGCATGAATGCAGGAACTAATAGAAAAAATAATTTCTTCATATTCGTATTAATTTAAATTAGACTTGGCAAAGATAATGCTTTTTCAAAAAGCATGAGGGTACTTTTGGCAATTTTAGGATTTTTTTAATGAATTCCAAGATTTGACGAGTCTTACGACATATTTTGGCACAACCTGAATGTTCATTTGCAAAAAATAAAACTTAAAGTCATGGGAAACAAAAAGAAAAACTACACGCAACTCGAAAGATGCATTTTGGAAACAGCCAACGGACAATTTTTCATCGACAGGACAATTCTATTGGAAAAAGTCATGAAAAAGACAGAAAACTCTGGCATAACTAAAGACGATGTGGAAAATAGTCTGCGGAAACTTATCGAGCAAAATTCACTTTCGCTACATACTTGCTACGCATTGGAGGACAGAAGCATCACAAACGATATTTTGCTTAGAATGGCAAAAATTATAATTCCTGTTGCAATATTAATGGCAATATTGTTTCAGATTTACCTCAGTATTGTCTATTGACGGACTTTGCTAAAAAAACGCAAAAAACTCAATCGCCTAAGCGCAAATATTCTTATTTTTGCATCTTCAAAATTTTTAGAAGATGGAATACAATTTTACGGAAATTGAGCGCAAATGGCGCGAATACTGGAAGAAACACGACACCTACAAGGCTGTTATCGACAAATCTAAGCCAAAATACTATGTCCTCGACATGTTCCCCTATCCATCTGGTGCAGGTTTGCATGTTGGACATCCGCTTGGATATATCGCTTCCGACATCTTTTCAAGATACAAGACACTGAAAGGCTTCAACGTTTTGCACCCGATGGGCTATGATGCCTTCGGTTTGCCAGCCGAGCAGTATGCTATACAGACGGGCACACACCCTGCAATAACAACAGAAAAGAACATTAACAAATACCGCGAACAGCTTGACAACTTAGGCTTTTCGTTCGACTGGAGCCGCGAAGTGCGCACCAGCGACCCGAAGTACTACAAGTGGACGCAGTGGACTTTCATACAGCTTTTCAATTCGTACTATTGCAACCAAGCACAGAAGGCTCGTCCGATTAGCGAACTTGTCAAGATTTTCGCCAGCCAAGGCACCAAAGGGCTTGATCTTGCTTGCACCGAAGACCTTTCGTTCACAGCAGAGGAATGGAATTCATGGGACGAGAAAAAGCAGCAACAAGTTCTTATGAACTACCGACTTGCATATCTTGCCGACATTCCTGTAAACTGGTGTCCGAAACTCGGAACCGTGCTTGCCAACGATGAGGTTGTTGACGGTCTGTCGGTACGTGGTGGCTACCCTGTTGAACGCAAGAAAATGCGTCAATGGTCGTTGAGAATCACAGCATACGCACAAAGATTGCTCGATGGACTTAACACCGTTGATTTCCCAGAACCAGTAAAGGACATACAGAACAATTGGATAGGCCGCAGCGAAGGTGCTTCGGTATTCTTCGAAATCGAAGGCCGCAGCGAAAAGATGGAAATCTTCACCACACGTCCCGATACCATTTTCGGCGTTTCGTTCATGGTAATTGCTCCCGAACACGACCTCGCTCTTTCGCTCGCTACCGACGAGTACCGCGCAAAGGTCGAAGAATATGTAACTTGGGCAAAGAACCGTTCCGATGTTGAGCGTATGGCAGAGAAGAAGGTCAGCGGACAAATGACAGGTTCATACGCAATTAACCCATTCACAAAAGAACGTATTCCAATCTTCATCGCCGACTATGTATTAATAGGTTACGGAACTGGCGCAATTATGGCAGTTCCGGCACACGACAGCCGCGACTTTGCTTTCGCACGTCACTTCAATCTGCCTATTTCACAGGTGGTTGCAAAGGAAGGTGCCGAAATCGTACCAACCGACCAGTGGACAGAATCCTTCGATTCGAAGGACGGCATACTTATGAACTCTGATTTCCTCAACGGATTGCGCGTAAAGCAGGCCATCAAGGCAATGAACGACCGCATCGAGGAAATGGGTATCGGAAAGCGCAAGGTAAACTACCGTCTGCGCGATGCTATTTTCAGTCGTCAGCGCTATTGGGGCGAACCGTTCCCAATTTACTATAAGGACGGCATTCCGTATCCGCTCGATGAATCAAAGCTTCCGCTCGAACTTCCAGATGTTGACAAATATTTGCCAACCGAAACTGGCGAACCGCCTCTGGCACGCGCAAAGAACTGGTGTACACCTGAGGGTTACAAGTACGAAACTTCGACAATGCCAGGATTTGCAGGTTCGTCTGCATACTACCTGCGCTACACCGACCCGCACAACGACGAGATGATTTTCTCGCCCGAGGCAGTAAACTACTGGCAGAACGTTGACCTTTACATCGGTGGTCGCGAACATGCAACCGGACACCTTATATATTCGCGCTTCTGGAACAAGTTCCTCTACGACCTCGGATTGGTTCCAAACGAAGAGCCATACAAGAAACTTATCAATCAGGGTATGATTCAGGGTCGTTCGAACTTCGTTTACCGCGTCAGCAGTTTCGAAAAGATGGCCGAATATAAGGTTTGGCAGTTGTTGAAGGACAAGAAGTTGGGCGTTGAATTCAAGCAGGACTACAAGGATGGCAAACGCCGTTTCGACTTCTATTGCGATGAAAAGAAAATCCTTATTGAAATCAAGCGCGAACATTCGCTTGAAAAGGTTGCCGAAGCATACAGCGAATACGCAAAAGACAAGGGATACAGAATATTGCTCATTTCTATCTTCGATGTTATGAACCGCATTGATGTGGTTGAACAGAAGATAAAGGATTTGGTTGCTGGCGGTGATGTTCCCGAATTTGAGGAAGGCGAAGCATTTGTTCCGATTAATTTGTTCATTTCGAAGAACATTCCTGGTCGCGAAGAATTCACCATTCCGATTCACGTTGACATCAACATTGTAAGTAACGACATTCTCGACATCGATAAGTTTCGTCAGTGGAGACCCGACTTCAACGACGCACAGTTTGTGCTTGAAGATGGAAAGTATGTCTGCGGATGGGAAATTGAGAAGATGTCGAAGTCGATGTACAACGTTCAGAACCCAGACGACCTTGTAGAACGCTACGGAGCCGACACCTTGAGGCTTTACGAAATGTTCCTAGGTCCTGTTGAGCAGGCTAAACCATGGGATACCAACGGAATAGAAGGCGTTGCAAGGTTCATAAAGAAGTTCTGGCGTATGTTCCACGATGAGGACAATAATTTCTGCATTTCGGACGAAAAGGCTACGCCTGCTGAATTGAAGACCTTGCACAATACCATCAAGAAAGTTACTGATGACATTGAAAGGTTCTCGTTCAACACCTGTGTAAGCTGTTTCATGATATGCTGCAACGAACTTGGCAAGTGCAACAAGCGCGAAATCCTTGAACCGCTCTGCGTTCTCATTTCGCCCTACGCACCGCACATTGCCGAGGAACTGTGGCACGAATTCGGACATGATACATCGGTAACCAAGGCTCAGTGGCCAGAATATAACGAGGCTTACACCAAGGAAACAACCTTTACCTACCCGATTTCATTCAACGGAAAGATGCGTTTTAACCTTGAGCTTCCGCTCGACATGAATCCTAAGCAGATTGAGGATGCAGTCATGGCTAACGATTACACCAAGAAATATACCGATGGAAAGCAGGTTGCAAAGGTTATCGTTGTTCCGAAGAAGATCGTGAACATCGTTGTAAAATAAAAAATAATTGGTTGTTATTACATATAGTGTCGTGCCATGGTACGACACTATTTTTATTTATAGGCGAACGCTAATAAGTATCTTATTTGATGTGGTTGATCTTTATGACGGCGCCGAGGCATTGCTTTTTGATGGATTTAGCATCGAACTTGAATGTGGATGTTCCCGAAACATTGGCTTCATTGAGGGAGAAAGTCTTAGGTCCCATTACCTTGAACAGTCGTTCTGCGTAGTCGCCCGAAGTCTTTGCCATGCGGTTGCGGATTTCATCGATATTGAGAGGAACTCGGCTGTAAAGTACATATATGTAGTCGGTTCCGGTCTGGTCGTCCATCTGGATGAAGTGGCGTTCGTCGGGAACTGCAATGCGGCTGTCGCTGTAGTCGAGCAGCGGGCTTATCAGTCGGCACTGCGGGAATATGTTGTACACTTCGTTGGTGAGGTCGGTTCCGAATACGTATACATAAGCCGGCGAATTGTTTTCTACATATATTCTGAAGTAGGTTCCCGATTGGTATGATTTCGATATGTTTATTGTTTTGTCGCGTACTGTTCCCTGCATTGCAGTGTTGTCGCCAAGGATAATGCTTATGCTGCCGGCGAAATTGTTTATGTCAACCTTGTTTCCGTCGGGTGTCTTTATCTTGTCAACGCTAATTACCTTTACGCCGCGGTCCTTTGCGTTGTTCTTTGGTGCGTCCTTAATACCGAGGCTTTCGTTCATGTGTTTCATGTTGTCTTCGTACGACATGTTGCTTACATACTGGAATGCCGCCGAGTTGCGCGATTTTCTTTCTTCCTCCATGTAGCGGTAGTCTTCAGCGGTATAGTCGCTGTCCTTGTAGCCCTTCCAGGCACCATTGTCGCCATCTTGGTAGAGTATGTTGTACGAAGAATAGTTGCTATTGTCATCGATGTCGCTATCGTTGTTGTTATCGTTGTCGATGCGATAGTCGTTGCCATCTATGATATTGTCGAGCCAGTCAAAGTCAACCGATAAGTAATCGTCAAGGCCGAGGTCGTCGAAGGTGTAGTCAACATTATTGCTGTCGTTTCCGTCGTAATTGTTATTATCGTTGTTATTGTAGTCGTTGTTGTCGGCGTAATCGTAGAAGTTTGTCGAGAAGTCGAGGTGGTCGGTATTGGTATCGATCTTCGAGTTGTTTATCTGCGTGTTTATTTCGAAAGCGTAGTAAACCCACCATGCGAAATGGTAGTAAGTAATCCAGAAATAGCCATTGAGACCCCAGTCGGTACCCCAGCTGTTTTGAACAAGGAATGCGCCTCCGTTGAATTTTGTATCGTCGTATGCGACTACTGCCATTGCATGACCGCCGTAGTTGAGGGTGGCCTGTTCGTTGCTAGCTGGTTGCCATAGTCCGTCGCTACGTAAACCGGTTCCGTTTGAGAACGAAAAAGCACAGTTGAAAGCTATAAGCACGGGCTTACCTTCGGCGAGACTTTTCTTTACTTTTTCGACCTTGTACGAATATCCGCCTGCCCATTGGTAGTACAATTTTGTGAATCCCAAGATTCTATTTTGTGATGCTTTTTGCTTCCATGCAGTAGGAACATCGGAGGTGTTAATACATGCTGGATTCTGTGGGTATTCGCTTAATTTTACCGAGCCAGTGTTCTTCAGCCATGCGCATGCGTCAGCAATGTCGGTTCCAGCGGCGCAGTTTTGTGTGCTCTGCCTAAGTATGTTGACGTATGTATATGCTGGAAGATAGGCGTTTTCGGTAATTTTCTTACGGTCTGTTATTCCGTTGCGCATTGCCCACGACATTGTTGCTATGCAGTATGTCGACGACCATGCGGTGCATGTGCCGGTTTGCCCTTGGTTTCCTGGGACTGGTGTCCATTTCTGAAGCGATACGGCCTTTGGTAGATTGGTATAAACATCGCGTGTATTTGATGCCTTTTCGGGAAGGCGCTGTGCTGCTACGGTATCGACAACGCAACCTGTAAAATGCTGTCCAAATGTGCTGATCGAGGCAAATAGGACTGCAACAAATAATATCAAAGCTCTCATGCTGTTTTATTGTTTTGTTTTATTATTTCTTGAAATAAAAATCACCGAATATTGAGGAATTCTCCCAAGGAATCTGTTGCTGCTGGCTTATTTCGTAAACCCTTGAGCGAACTTTCTTGAAGACATCTTCTATTTTTATCCCTGGCTGAGTTATTTCCTGTGCTAGTTGCTCGGTGTAAAGGCCATTGCTTCCACTCCCGTCCGATGCTACATTGCCAGGAGATGTGGCAAATGCGATGAAAGTACCCCTTGGAGCGTTTACTGCGGCAAGACCGCCATTATTTATGGCTCTGACATTTGCAAATGGATTGTTACGGCAAGCGTCGAGGATTATGATGTTCAGGTCGTTTTGTGCGTATTCCATTTCTCCAAGTACGCGCTTCAGGTTTACGCATTCGAGTTCTACATCCTGCTGTTTGGTAATGTTTGCTGTAATTGGGACGAGGTAGTTCTCACCGTTTACCTGCAAGCCATGGCCGGCGTAGAAAAATAAGCCGACAGCCTTCTCTTCAGTAAGTTTGTTTCCAAATTCACGAATCTTGGAAATCATCTCGTTTTGCGAAAGGTCGGTGTAAACCATTGTTTCGAAGCCGAGTGAACCTAGTGTTTCGCCCATAAGTCTCGCATCGTTTGACGGGTTGTTGAGCGCACCGATATACTTGTATGCTCCGTTGCCAATGACAAGTGCAAGTCGTTTTTCGCTCGATACATTATCGCTTTTGTTGAGGGTAACGCGGCGCGAGTCGGTTGTTGTAGTTCCGCCAGCATTCTTGACGGTTGCCTTTATTTCGTTTTGTCCTGGTTCGAGGTCTATTTCATATTCGAATGTGTAGTCGCACTGGCTTGAAACTACCGTAAAGCCCCTGTTCGACTTTTTTGCCTTTACGACTCCGTTTACCGTCACGGCAACTTCATCGATGCTTGCTTTTGAGGCTACGCAAAGTTTTACCGTAAGCTTGTTGCTGGTGGTCGACATATCGCCCTGCGACGGTGCAAGCCATGTTACAATAGGTCTGGCAACGCTGACATCTTCGGTCTTCTTGGTTGCGAGTTTTCCATTTTTGAAGACGCCTTCTTCTTTAGAACCGTCGGCGTGATAAAGTACGCCCTTTCCGGTCATTTCGTTGTCGACGAACTCGCCGATGTATCTCTCGTCGGTGTCGCGGTTCTCGAGTGTTCCTTGTCCGTTTTGCTTGCCGTTCTTAAATTCGCCTACATAGCTGTTTCCGTTGTATAGGTCGAGCATTCCTTTTCCAGAAGGTATGCCGTTGACGAGGTTTCCATAGTAGCGGCCATTGGCAATAAGCTTTATTCCGAATCCGTTTTTCGAGCCGAAAATGACGTCGAACTGGTTTTCGTCCATTTCGCTTTCAAACGAATCGTTGTTCCAGATGCCCGAGTATTTAGTGTTGGTTTCGGTGTCGAACAGTACGCCTTGTCCATGTCTTGCACCGTTTTTTAGCTGTCCGTAATAAACCGAACCGTCGCTCCATATAAGAGCTCCGTATCCGTCGAGGGCACTTCCTTTCATGTCACCAATGTAGTGCGCCAGTCCGTTGCGGTCTTCGGGTTTGTATGTGGCCAGTATGTAACCGTTTGCTTCGTCGTCAACCCATGATCCGTCGAAGATTTCGTCGTCGGCAGTATATAATGTGCCTTGTCCATGGCGTGTGCCATTCTTGAACGAGCCTTCGTAGAATGAGCCGTCGTCGTAAATGTAAATGCCGTATCCGTTTGCGCAGTCGCCACTTATGCAGCCGTACTGGTTGGTAACTTCACCAATGAAACGCCCTTCTTCCCATATTCCATCTTGTTCCGAACCGTCGGGGTTTACGAATATACCATAGCCGTTGTATTTGCCGTTTTTGAATTCACCATTGTATATGGAACCATCGTTCTTCATGAGCAAACCTTGTCCGTTTGGCTTTTTCTGAGAGAAATTACCTTCGTATATGGAACCGTCGTCGTATATGAAAACTCCATATCCCGAAATGCAGTTGCCGTTGATGCAACCCTGTATGTTATCATCAACTATTTCATCGTGCTGATATATGCTTATTTCCGAATTGCCTTCGTTGTCGAAGTCGGTTCCAATGCCATGACGTTCCCATTCCTGCCAATGTCCTACATATCGGCTACCGTCGGCCCAGATGTATGTGCCCTGGCCATTTGCAGCATTGTCCTTGAAATTGCCAATATACATGTTGCCGTCTTTAAAAAAGTAAGAGCCGAAACCGTTGAAGTTGCCGTTTTCGAAAAAGCCAACATATCGGTCACCTCCTTCAATGCTGTACACTCCGTATCCATCGACGCAGTTGCCACTCAGGCAGTTGGGGTCTACCTCTTGTGCAAAAACATTGCCAGCGATGAGGCATGCAAGTGCAAACGCGGTGATTTTTATGCCTTTAAATATGTGTGTTCCCATTTTTTATCTCTTAAAAAATTAAGCGACAAAATTAAGGAAATATTCAATAGGTTGTGTTGATTATTCAATGGTTTCGATATAGAAGCTGACTGGACGAAATCCGTCGTTGCAGGAAATCATTGCCGAGTTGGGATTTTTCATCCAGCCATCGTAGAAATTGCCACGACCTGCAGCTAGTTCTTCAACAAACCATCGCATCGATTCCCAAGCGCTTTCGCAAAGACCATCAGGCTTTTGTCCTTCTAGGGAAATCCACGAATCGCCTTCATCGACATCGCAGGCGTGTTCGATGGAATTCTCGTACTTTGCAGAAAGGTCGGGGTAGGAGGCTTTGCGGATGACAGTTATTCTTACCTTTTTCATAATTAGAACTTGCTTGTATCAAGGTCAATACGGTCCTTCTTCGGCAGTTTCTTGACAACTTCGGCGAACGAGTGAGCAACGAGCTTGCGAATCATTTCGTCATCCACATCGCGGTTGAACCATATCTGATTCCAGTATTTTTTGTTCCAGTGCCATGCTGGTTCGATTGCCATATATTTGTCACGCAGTTCGATGGCATATTCGGGGTCGCACTTTACGACTGCCAGTTCGGGATTGTCGAGGGCTATGCAGGCAAAAATGTGGTTCTTCACACGGAAAACCAATACGGTTTCATCAAAAGGAAAATCCTCGGTAGCCTGTGGGTACGAAAGGCAATGTTCGCGGAATATCTCAATGTCCATTACTATTTGGCTTTTGAATAGTCGGTTAGTTTTATGTCAACTTTTTTCAGGCATTTTTCCTTCGACATTGCGTTGGGGTTGGTGCCTGGAAGTCCTTGCGGTATTGGCTGTCCGATTTTTTCAAAAAGCCAAACCCAGTAAGGTGGGAAGGTGCCGTCGTCGGACTTGAAGTTCATAGGAGCTTCGCTGAAAAGGTGTTCGCCTTTTTCGTCGATGTACGAGTTGCGGACAAGCTCGCTGCAATATTGCTCGTCGTTGTTGGGCAGGAAATACAGGTCGTATCCGCGTCCAGTGAACTGTTTGGCGTTTTCGACATACTTTGCAGCGTTGCTGTTGTCCGAAAGGCGCATAATGTCCATTTGTGGCAACGAACCGTCGTTGAGCGTGAAGTCGCAGAAGAAGGTATCGAGCGGGTGTCGGTCAACGCCGTGAGCAAGGGTGGCATCGATAATCCAGACGCTGTCGTTGGCGACTTCGGCTATTGCCACGTGTATGTAGTTTATTCCGACGCTGTCGCCAGTTGAGGCGGCTATTGCCGAACCCATTTCGGTGGTGTCGGCCATATAGTCAAGCGGCAGGGCAACAAATACAAGGTCGCCAGTCTGTAATTGTTCGTCCTGTGATTCGGTAGGTTCTGCCTTTTCTGCATTTCGGTTGCAACCGAAATGCGAAACAATTGCTACAAGGGCAAGCGTAAAAATAAGGTTGTATCGTTTCATTGTGCGTTTGTTTGTAATGCAAAGTTAGATAAAAATCATTATTGTCCGATAAATTTATGCGTTGTCACAATTTTTGTGGTTCGGCAGGCTCACCAACCAGACAAAAATATGCGCCAACGCTCCGCAATGCACACATTTTTACAAGCCGACACATTTTGTTGCCTATGAAACGCACCATGGTGCGTTTTTACAATCTTTGATTTTGAGATTGGTTGTCCGATTCCCATTCTGTAACATTGTTTTCGATGTATTCGGCAATCTGGTTCATTTCGTTTTGGTCGCGGATGATGTGGTCGTAGAAACGTGATTGCCATTGGAATGGGATGTCGTTTTGACGGGCAAACCGTGTAACGGATTGTTTGAAACCTCCCATCGTGATTGATAATCGCCCTTTGTCGTTGGCCATTTTTTGCATGGTTTTGTTTTTGATGCCATTTGTAGAATCGCACCATGGTGCGATTCTACAATCGTCACCGGAAATTATTACAATCAAATGGATATGCATAATAACATATTGGGGAATTTGCGCGTATGGGTTGTGTTCCGAAATTTTTTGCACACATTCATCCGTATATTTCCCCACCGCCGACAATTGCATTTCGCCGTCAACGATTTCCCCGAAATAATGGTTCCTGTCCTTTGTGCATATCGTAATGAAATATTCGCCACCGTTGTAATCGTGCCACGATGCGCGTTTTGTCCCAATGTGGTATTTGTTTCGGAATTTTTCGACAGGCATAATTTGATATATTGGTCGGTTGGAGATAAAATTAATTATCTCTTACGCATCTGATTCTAGCTCCGTATGTACAGCCTAGGTCTTGAAAATTTATGTCTGTAGAATTGTTTGAAATATTGACTACTGTTGAATTTGCATTTATATAGAAAGCATTTGTGCCGGCAAGATAGACATAATCTTCACGATCGTGTACCCCATCTTTATACATACCGCCTAACCATTGCATACCATCAGGATTAAGTCCTAGCCCACTAAGATTATTTTCCGACTGGTTATTTCCTGGCGAACATTCTACATTTGAAATAGTCCAGCCATTATTTGATACAATTGATTTTACAATGCTTGTTTCATTACATGTATATTCACTATGTATCGTAAGATAGTTTGCAAGTTCTAACCATTCGCTAGAAGATGGCAAATGCCATCCTTGAGGGCAGAATCCATTATTCGAATTAGCATAGAAAGTGTTGTAATAGTTATTGTATGTTAATAATCCTATATCTCCTGGACAATGAATAATACTATCGACAATAAGTGTACCATTAGGAAGGTATGAGGTTCTTAAATCTTCAGCCATCCAAGTTTGGCAACCATACTGCATCGTGCGATAAGTAATGCCGTCTCGATTATCGTAGAATGTGCCTTCCATTCCGTTTTCACCAGTAATAGTCAAGTGCAATAGCACAATGCTATCGCATCCACATGAACTTTGCAGGGTTCGCTGGTAGTCGCCACTTTCGGTAAAGTACTCGCCGTTGGACATCTGGTAGTAGGAACATTTCTCAACTGTTACCTCATGTATTGTATTATCGGGATGTTCAATGGTAAGATTTAGTTGAACAATAGAATCGCAGCCATATTGGTTTGTATATGTTACAGTTGCGGTATTGTTGCTTTCGGTATATGTGTTGCCGTCAATCCAAGTATAGGAATCACAGGCGCGGTGAGTGTCGATAGTTTTGTTTGCTTGCAGGAATAAATACATTACAACTAAACTGTCGCAACCATACGAATTGGTGCCTATATATAATGCATTAATATAAGGCCTTGTCCCAATGTCATCGAGTGTATATGTGACCCCATCTATCCATGTATATGAATCACAGGCATATATTGTGTCTGTAACATCATCGGCCAAATGTGTATAGTGCATCGTAACCACACTATCGCAACCATTTGCCGCCGTGTATGTCCTAGTGTAGTCACCTGTGTATGCGTACCATTGTCCATCCCATTGATAATAACTGCATGACTCAACATCAAACTCATATTCGATTGGATTTAATGTGAGGTTAAGTCGAACTATAGAATCGCAACCATTAGCAACAGTATATGTCCTTGTATAGCTTCCTGATGCATAATAATTATATCCATCCCATGCATAAGGACTGACACATGATGATACATTTAGTTCGTACTCAACAGGATGTGTCGTGAAATTAAGCCTTACAACAGAATCACAACCATCTGGAGTTACAACTGTAAATTCAGCTTCGTCATTATCATCATAGTATATGTTTCCATCAATCCATACAAGTGAATCACAGCCAATATGCGTATCTATTCCATGAGTTGTTGTACATGGATTAGTAGTATCTCTAACATTACGAACGCATCGTACTGAATATGCATAATTTTTCTCCAAAGAGATATTGGCTAACATACTTGAATTATAATGAAGTTTAAAAGCATTCCATCTAGAATTGTTATATTCGTATGCGGTAGCACTCCAAAAACCAGTTATATCACTGAAACTATTATAATAGCCACTATAACAGCCTGCTGGCATTGCACAAAAACCAGTTAAGTTGTTAGTAGATGGATCGTTGCCTACCGCACAATTATTTACTGAACTTGACCAGCCAGTTGTAGAGGCTAATGCTTTGGCATAATCATGAATACCACCCTCACATAAATATTCATTGTGAGACTGTACATATCTGATAAGTTGCATCCACTCTTCATTACTTGGCAAATGCCAACCTGCAGGGCAAATGCCTTGCACTTGGCTAGGATTTGTATTACTGCCACTTGATTCATTTAAAGTTGCCGCCCAATTGTATAGGTATCCATGTGTTGAAACACTAGAGATAGAATTATTTGGTCTATAACGAAATGCTGTATTGAAGGAAGATTCTGTAGTTGCAATAGGGATAGGTCTGCCATCTGCAAAATGTGTCGTTTTCAGGTTGCTTGCCATCCAACATTGTTCTCCAATAAGAACAGTATTATATACATTGCCGTCATAATCGATAGCAGTGCCACAATTACAAGGTGTAATTATTGTAAGATTTAATGTAACTATTGAGTCGCAACCATCAATATTTTGTAAAGTATAAGTTGCTGTATTATTGCTTTCCGTGTAAGTATTGCCATCTATCCAAGTATAAGAGTATGCTGCCGTATGCACATCTATACCTGTATTGGAGTGATTTATAGTAAGATTTAGTGTTACAACAGAATCGCAGTCCATACTATTTGTATATGTGTATGTGGCTGTATGGTTGCTTTCCGTATAGGTTATACCATCAACCCAAGTATATGAATCACAAGCTATTATTTCGTTAAATGAGCTTGACTTAAGGTTAAATGTCAGAACCTGTTCAATATCGGAATCTATGTTTGTTGAAACTGTTATTGTATTGCTGTCGTACACTCTGCCAAGATAGGTTGTGTAGCCGGTACATTCAAGTTCATCTCCAATAACTATGTCGTAGTCGCCATCGCGAAGCGATTTTCCATCCATCTGTCCAAGGTAGGAAATTTTGTTTGTTCCCCCGCTGCCAAGGTTAACCATCTTCACCGACGATGTTCCGCTGGAAGTCGTTGCCGACAGCAGGTAGCCCTGCGGAGATGCAAGGCTAATCTCGAAACGGTGTTCGCCATCAGGCAGGTTGCCGTTGTAGTCGGCAAAGAGCCTTCCGCCAATGTCGTGTAACTGCAAGCCAACCTTGTCGGGCTTGTGCAGCGAGAGGCTTACCTCGGTTGTGCCGTGGAATGGATTCGGAACATTCTGCGAAAGTTCGGCTTGCATCGCACTGTTGATTTTTATCGCCGTAAGGTCAAACGAACAAGATGTGTCTGGTGCTACAAGCGTTGCAGTCCATCCCTGCGTGAGATTACATATAACAATGCTGTCCATGACCACATGGCGTCCATGTATGGTCTTGCCTGTGAAACTGATATTAATGCTCTGCGAGAATGCACAAAGGGTGCATAATGCGATTAGTATGGTCGAAATCAGTCGTTTCATAGCCGTACAATTTTTATAGTCACAAATATAGACAATTTTAATTGCGATTTCGTTGCCTGAGGGGGAAAAACTTGTCCGATAATTTTTACATTTTCATCATAAAATAATCATCAAAAAATGATGATTATTTTATGATTATTGTATAATATACTGATAAATAGTGATTTAGATTCTTTTTAGCGTGATGACTGTAATTTCTGCATTTGCTCCTATTCTTACTGGGAGTGTGCAGCCGAGACCAACATTTATGTACATTGTCTGGTCGCCTTCGTCGTAGCGTCCATCAGTGTCGGTGAAAGTCCACGAGGCAGGTGTCCAGCCGAAAAGTTTTATTTGGGCGGCGTGGGTGTGTCCGCATAGGGTGAGCGGTATGTCGGTTTGTCCGACAACTTCGCCACGCCAGTGGCTTGGGTCGTGGGTAAGCAGGATTCGGAAACCGTCGGTGCCTTGCATCGCTTTTGGCAGGTCGCCCATGTCGATGGTGCGGAAACCTTGGTTTGTGCAGTTTTTGTTGTCAACTCCGATGATTGTTATTTTCTGTCCGTTGCGCTCAATCGTGAAGTTGTCGTTACGGAGCAAATGCCAGCCAAGAGTGTTGCGCTGCATGCTGTCGAGTCGCTCTACGGCATTTTCGCGGCTGAAAGAAGTATCTCTGCGATGACGGTAGATGATAAAGTCGTGGTTGCCGAGTATGCTGGCAATGCCGTCCTTGGCTTTCATCTGCTTTAGCGTTTCAACATACGGCTCGGCTTCTTCCACGCCAAGGCTCACCAGGTCACCGGTGAAGCATATAAGGTCGGGATTTTGTGCGTTTATGGAATCGACAAACCTCTTTAGCTGTTTGGGACTATCATCGAAAGTGGAAAGATGCAGGTCGCTGATATGTACAATCTTGTAGCCGTCGAATTCGGCTGGAATGTCCTTGTGCGAATAGTCCCATTTGTTGATGTCGAGTTTGAAGCGCCCGAAGAAATATCCGTAGGCGAGTACAATCCACGCGAAAGCCACAAGTCCGAAGGCTGTCCACCCGAAAGGCGCGTAGGGCATAGAGTAGTGGAAGCATTTTGCGATAAGCCATAGGACAAACCATAAGATGTTTGGCACTGCGGTAAATACAATGCTTATTGCGATAAGTGAAGCGAGCATCATGCCTAACATGGGTCGGTTTTGTTATTTTTTGTCCAGTTCCTCGAACACAGAATTGTTGCTGACAAATTCTGGCACAATCTTTTTCATCTCGGCTACAATTTCCATATCATTCCTGTTAGGTGCAATTTCGATGAGGTGCTCTATCGGCTTTGCAATTTCGGAATGGTCGTACACACGGACTTTTGCAACCATTATCTTATTGTTTTCGGTCGGAATTGTATTTTCCTTGGTAGCAAGCAGTTCCTCGTACAGCTTTTCGCCTGGACGAAGTCCTGTGTATTTAATTTCGATGTCGGTGCCAACTTTCAGTCCCGACAGCATGATCATCTTTTCTGCCAATTTTGCAATTTTCACGGGCTGTCCCATGTCGAAAATGAATATTTCGCCGCCTTTGCCCATGTTACCTGCAATAAGTACAAGCTGGCAGGCTTCGGGGATTGTCATGAAGAAGCGCGTGATTTCGGGGTCGGTGACGGTTATTGGTCCACCAGCCTCAATTTGTTTGCGGAAACGCGGAATTACCGAGCCGTTTGAACCTAAAACATTGCCAAAGCGCGTTGTTATGAACTGAGTTGTGACATTTTCGGCGTTGTTGAGCGACTGGGTGTAAATTTCGGCAATTCGCTTGCTTGCACCCATTACATTTGTTGGATTCACGGCCTTGTCGGTGCTAATCATGACAAACTTGCCAACATTGTGTCTTACGGCTGTGTCGGCAAGAATCTTGCTGCCCATTACATTTGTAATCACAGCTTCAGACGGATGGTTCTCCATCATCGGCACGTGCTTGTAAGCGGCTGCGTGATATACTATTTCGGGATTGTACTTGCTGAATACTTGCTCTACCAGAACTTTGTCCCTGACATCTCCGATAACAATTACAATGCTGTTGAACCTATAGTCTTCGCGGATTTCAAGTTCGATGTCGTAAAGTGGTGATTCGGCGCAGTCGAACAAAATTATTTGTTTCGGGCTGAATCTTGTAAGTTGCCTTACAATTTCGCTTCCGATTGAACCTGCAGCGCCAGTGACCATAATGACCTTACCGCTTAGGTTGCGGTTCATGTCGTCCGAATCGATATGTATTTCAGGCCTTTCGAGAAGGTCTTCTATCTTGAATTTCCTTATCTGGTTTACAGATAGTTCACCATTTACCCATGTTGATACTTCGGGAATTGTACGGATTTCTACATTATGAGCCATGCAGATTTCCAGTACAAAGTTCTTTCGTGCAACCGATAGGCTCCGTTCCGAAATTATGAGCAGCGAAACATTCCTTTCCTCAATGATTCCTTCCAAGTCCTTAATGTGGTATATCTTTATACCGTCTATTTTGTTTCCTGCGACTTTCTTGTGGTGCTCGATGAAGCCAACAACCCTGTACTGTGAGCGCCTGTCGCGTTCGATAGCCCTCTTGGTGGTCTGCGCAAGCGCTCCCATACCATATATAAGTACATTGTTGCTTGCTTTGGGCTGACCGTTGTAGTCGGTGTAAAGAATCTTTATCAGAAGCCTTGAAAATATTAGTGTAGAGGCGGATATGAAAGTGTCGATTATGAGTATTGACAATGGAACTATATATTTCCCGATTATTGCAAGGGTAATAATGTCGGCAAGCACCAAAGTTGCAGTACCGCAGGAAATAACAATAACTATTCTGACAATGTCGTGTGTTCCTGTAAACCTCACCATTCCGGAGTATGTTTTTCCTATGATGAAAGATATTGCCCTAATTGCTGTTATAGCCAGGATTCCTATTGGCATTAATGTCCTTTCTGTGTCTGGAATATGGAAATTGAACCTTAAATAGTATGCAAGCATTATCGATGCGAAGCAAATTACTATATCGATAAGGAATACTACCCATCGTGGAGTGATTCGGCGCAATATGTTTATGTTGGGTATCATATTTTTCTAAGTATTGTTACTCTTTGTTTGTCATTGTAAAGTTCTTTGAATCCGTATGTTTTGCAGATGTATTCAAGGCTTTTCCCTCCGTAGAAGCATACATGTGTAGGGTCGTTCTTGTAGTACCAGTTGCAGAAATCTGTTGTGTCGGTCACAAATTCTGTCATAATGCCTAAAATGCCACCTGTGTTCAGAATGCTGCAGATACGTTTCAGTTCGTCAGCAGGGCGGAAGAAATGTTCGAAGCATTCGGTTGCAAAAACAAAATCGTATTTTCTTTCTGTATTTATTTCGGGGAAGAAAAAAGGATCGTAGTAGTTGCATTTTAGACCTTTCATTTCAGACATCTGCGCTAATACCGGATTCGGACCGCATCCGTAGTCTATGCCTTTCATTCCTGCCGACAGGTATTGCATTGCTGGTTCGATTATGCGGCTAAGGAATTGGACATATCCTTCATTTTCGATGCTATTCTGGTGAAATGAGTAGCGTTTTTTTTCTTCGTCGGCAACAAGATGGTCTTTTTCGTCCATATATACAAGTCCACAGGTGCCACATTGGTAATATGTTTTCCCGTTTGCGGAAAACGATTTTTCTGTGGAACAATTACATAAAGGACAATTCATGGCTATTCCTCGTTGTCGGCAAGTTGCACACGCAGTCCCATGTCCATTATTCCCACAAGGTTTTCGGTGCGCATTGCTTGATTGTATTCGACATGATATTTCCCAGGAGTTGCGAAGCGAACATTTTTCTTCCACAATATCTGGTTGTCCCAGATGTCGCCCAGTCCGCTACCTGTCCATTTGCCATGTTCATCTGCGAGCTGACATTCAATGGTGTCTACAGCTTTTAATCCGCTTGGCGACCAAGAGTTTATGAAAAGCCAGAGGTTGCTATACGGATACTGGTTAGCATGGCGGACATTTATGTATATGTCGTGCAGGGCTGTGGTGTCGCTGACTTCGAATTCGAAGTTCAGCGGTTTCGATGAGCTCCATGTATAGTCATCGATTTCAACATATTCCTCGTATACCTTGTTGCTGTCGCACGATGCAAGTATTGTGGCGACTAATGCTATGGTTATGAATAAGATGCTTCTTCTCATGCCTGTTCCTTTTGATTGGTGTCTTTTGCTGGCTTAGTTTCTTCTGCAGTCTTTTGCTGACCGTCCTGCGGTTTGCCAGGCTTCCTGTTGTTGTTCTTGTTGCGGTTCTTGTTTTTCTGCTTTGGCTTCTTTGCCTTGTCGAAACGGGTAATGCTTTCGGAGTTCAGCTCGTCGGTGTAGGAAATCGAGCGCGAACCTGTCTTTTCCATCTCGAATACATTTTCGGGAAGTATGCCTTTCCTGTTCTGATCCAAGATGTCTTTTACTGTATCAACATCGAGTATCTTAATTGTTGGTATGTCGTTGATGCGTACCTCATAGTACATCTGCTTCTTGAAGATGTCGTTCTTGATGTGGTGGGCATCGCCTTCCTTCGTACGCAGTACCGAAGCGTTTTCGGGGAAGTCCTTGCGTGCGTCGAGGTAAACGCCGAGTTCGTAGTTAAGGCAGCATTTCAGCTTGCTGCATTGTCCTGCCAGTTTTTGCGGATTAAGCGTAAGTTCCTGCAGACGAGCCGAGTTGGTTGATACCGAGTTGAAGTCCGACATCCAAGTGGTGCAGCAAAGTTCGCGTCCGCATGGGCCTATGCCACCGATTCTGCCTGCTTCCTGACGTGCGCCTATCTGCTTCATTTCGATGCGGATGTGGAATTCTTCTGCCATACGCTTAATGAGTTCGCGGAAATCGACGCGTTCTTCGGCTATGTAGTAGAAAATAGCCTTGGTCTTGTCGCCCTGGAATTCGGTGTCGCCAATTTTCATCGACAGGTTCAGTTCCTCGGCGAGTTCGCGTGTGCGGAGCATTGTCGGGCGTTCGAGCGCTATGGCTTCCTGCCATTTCTTGATGTCGTTGGCGCGTGCCTTGCGGTATATTTTCTTTATTTCGGCAAGACGAAGGTTCTTTATCTTTCTCATCTGATAGCAGGCGATCTGGCCTATTGCCGAAACAATTCCTATGTCGTGTCCGGGTGATGATTCCACAGCTACGATGTCGCCAACCTGCAGCGGCAGGTCGAGGTTGTTTTCGTAGATGCCTTTTCTGGTGTTCTTGAATCTTACTTCAACATATCTCGACTGGGCAAGCGGGTCGTTGATGTCGGCAAGCCAGTCGTAAACGTTGAGCTTGTTGCAGCATCCTTTTGCCGAAAACGAGCAGTTGTTTTCGTCGCAATTTTCAGTTGGGATATTTATAATTCTGTCTTCCATGTTATTTACGTATTATTCTCATTATGTTGAACGCTGTGTCGGCAAAAATTATCTCCGAGTTGCCGTTGCGTTCTATCTGGTAGTATGCTGTATTTAGAATTGTCATGAAATCGTTTGCATTGCGCTCGTTGATGAACCTTGCAAATTTTCCAGAGAAATTTTCCTCCTCCCGTGTGAGGTAGGCAGTATTCCTGTTGACGTTGAATGCAAAGTTTTCTCTTACCATTATTAGGCAGTAGTTGATGAAACTTTTTTGCCTTTCGCGCGAAAGTTTTGAGATGTTCTTTGCAAAATCGAGTGTGTCTTCGATATTTCTGGAATAGCAAAGTCTCATCAGCGAAATGAAGTTCTCGAAGTTGAATTCGTTTTCTTCATCGTGTTCGAGTTGTTGTCTGGCTTCGAGGAAACTGCCGTTGCTAATTTTAACGACATCGTTGGCTTCTTCGTCGCTGATGCCGTATTTTTCGATAAGCGCCTGCTTCAGCGGTTCGTCTGCGATTCCGAGGACTTTTATAGGTTGGGTGCGCGATTGTATTGTCGGCAGAATGTCCTCGCGGTTGTTGCTAACGAGCAGGAACACTGTGTTGTGAGGTGGTTCTTCAAGGATTTTCAGAATCTTGTTGGCGCACTCGGTGTTCATTTTCTCGGGCAGCCAGATTATCATTACCTTGTAGTCCGATTCGTAGGTCTTGAGGCTTATTTTCTTTATTATCGATTCCGATTCGGCTGCATATATCATGCACTGCTTGTTTTCGCTTTGTAGGTTGTTTGACCAGTCGCGGTACGAAAAATAGGGGCTTTTGTTCACCATTGGCCTCCACAGGTCAAGGTAGGTGTCGCTTGTGGCCTTGTTTTGCGAGCCCTGTGTGATGTATGGGAATACGAAATGCAGGTCGGGGTGGACGAGTTTCTGGTACTTCAGGCAGCTTGGGCAAACTCCGCAACTGTCGTTCTCCTCCTTGTTTTCGCACGACAGGTACTGGGCGAAAGCAATGGCAAGTGCCATTTTGCCAATTCCCGGTATTCCGTAGAAAAGGTAGCTGTGGCTCACGCGGTTTTCCTTGTATGCCTGCACGAGCTTGCTCTTTATTTCGTCCTGTCCTATAACGTCTTTGAATCTCATTCCAGCAAAATTTGAAACAAACTGCAAAAATAATAAAAAATTATGATTTACGCGGGGCGATTTTGCAATGACGATTTTTTGCGTGACGCAAGATATTGTAATCGGCGCAAATCTTTTTTAACGGCGCAAATCATTGCGCCGCTACAATCATCAAATTATCAAATCCCTCAAATCTTCAAACCCAGAAACATTAAACCAGAAACGTGGAACATTCAAACGCCGCAGGCATAGAAACGGCGTCAGCCATTGAAACAGCGTAGCGAGAACGGCGAAGCCCTCAACGAAGTTAAACTTAGAAACGGCGAAGCCAATGAAACTTGAAACCCACAAACGCCGTAGGCATAGAAACATCTATTCGACAATTTCTTTTGCCCATTCGGGTATTTGGGTAGTGTATCTTTTTGCAATAATACCATCGGTGTATCTAAGTAGCAATATAGCGTCGGCATTTTCTGCAGAATTGTCGTAAAGATATGCACGATGGACTTTCCCGATGATATACTTGCAGTTGAGAATTGATTTTTGATAGCGTGAAATAATTTTTGAAATTGGCACATCGTGCCCGCCTTTCATTACACGGTTGGCGATGCGTGAAGCGTTGATGGCTGGCGATGTGGTACATACGAAGAATAGCCGCACAAAAAAACCTGCTTTTATTGCCCTTTCTATATAGTCAATCTTGTCGTCGGCAGACAGGACGGTTTCAAAAATCAAGCTTTTCTTTTCAATTAAGCACTTTTCTCTCCATTCTTCACAATATTTTACCGATTTCAGCACCGCTTCTTGTGAATTCCAATTTCCAAAACGCTCCTGTGCGACAATATCCGGATTAATATATACAGAATCTTCCATCCACTGATGTTGTAGAATTCTGCTTGTAACCGAAGTCTTTCCAGAGCCGTTAGGTCCTGCGACAACAATTAGTACTGGTTTTTTTTCAGTTTTGTTTGCAACCATATTTCTTGTCATACATATCTTTTATCTCATCAAAGTATTTCCGAAGGGCGGCTTCGTTGCTTAATCGTGCTTCTTCGGCTACTTCGTGCATAATATAGGCAAGCATTTCGTCCGATGGTTCGCTTGTGCTTGTTAGCCGATATTTGTTAACTTCTGATTCTGACATATTTGAATGTTTATATTGCAAAACGCAATCACAAAATTTTCCACAAATATACAACTTTTTCTGAAATGCTCCACTATTCAAAATCAACCAATCCTTAAATTTCCACAGACGCGAATCATTGTAATTGGCGCAAATCATTTCTTACGCAGCAAAGCATTGTGCCGCTACAAATTGATATTTTGATTCTTGTACAATCGTGCCATGGCGCGATTCAACAAAAATATAATCATCAAATTATCAAGTCCCTCAAATCTTCAAACCCAGAAACATTAAACCAGAAACGTGGAACATTCAAACGTCGTAGGCATAGAAACCGCGTAGCGATTTGCTGTGGATAAATTCTTGAGAAATGTATCATGGTTAATAACTTGCCTATTTTTATAATACATTGATTATTAATTATTTGTGTTAAAAAATAGCCGATATTTATTAACAATGGTGGGGAATAGTGGGTGATGGTGTTTTAAAGTGGGAAAATTTGTTTAATTTTGCACCGAATTTTGAATTGTAGATTATGTTTGTAGGTGAATACATAAGCAAGTTGGATAACAAGTGCAGGGTTATATTCCCCTCACAGTTGAAACGGCAGGTTCCCGATGAGGAGCAGTCTGCAGCTTTTGTCCTCAAACGTGATATTTACGAAAAGTGCTTGGTGCTTTACCCAATGAGCGAATGGAACCGTCAGACTGGTTTGCTTAAGAAAAGGCTTAATCCTTTCAACCGCAAGCATGCTGAATTCCTTCGCGAGTTCTATCGTGGCACTGCCGAGGTTTATCTCGACAACAACAGCCGTTTCCTGATTCCTAAAGCCTTGCTCGACTACATTGGAGGCGAGAAGGAACTGGTTTTCGCAGGACAGGAAGGCAAGGTCGAGATTTGGGCTAAGGCGGTTTACGAGCAGAAGTCGATGGGTAACGAAAGTTTTGCTGAACTTGCCGAAGATATACTTGGAGGCGACTTTATATTCTCGGAGGATTAGCGGATGAGTGAATATCATGTGCCGGTGTTGTTGAACGAGAGCGTTGATGGACTGAACATCAATCCCGATGGCATTTATGTTGATGCCACTTTCGGCGGCGGAGGACATTCTGCAGAAATTTTGTCGCGCTTGTCGGCAAAGGGAACTCTCGTGGCAATCGACCGTGACAGTGATGCTCACAATAACAAGATTGACGATTCGAGGCTGAAGCTGGTCTTTGGAAATTACCGTTATCTACGCAATTATCTCGATTACTATGGCATAGAAAAGGTTGACGGCATTCTGGCTGACTTGGGCGTGTCGTCGCATCAGTTTGATGTTGCAGAAAGAGGCTTTTCGTTCCGTATGGGTGGAAAGCTCGACATGCGCATGTCGGAGCAGTCGTCGCGCACGGCCGCCGATGTGCTGAACAATGCCTCGGAGGACGACCTTTTCCGCGTTTTCCGCAACTATTGCGATGTGCAGAATGTCGGCAAATTGGTAAAGTCGATTGTTGCTCGTCGCGAAAGCGAGCTTTTTGGCGAAATAGACGATTTCGTAAATTTCCTTGAGCAGTTTGCTCCGAAAAATCGTGAGATAAAATATTATGCGCAGATTTTCCAGGCTTTGCGCATAGAGGTAAACGACGAGATTGCTTCGCTTGGCGATTTCCTGACTGCCGCTCCGCAGGTGCTTGCAAAAGGAGGTCGTTTGTCGGTAATTTCGTATCATTCGATGGAGGACAGGCTGGTGAAGAACTTGATTCGCACCGGCAACATCGACGGTAACGACGAGCGTGATGTGTTTGGTCGTGCCGATTTGACATTGAAACCAGTAAACAGACAGGTAATAGTGTCCGATGACGATGAGATAGAAAGAAATCCGCGTGCAAAATCGGCAAAACTTAGAATAGCGGAAAGGGTGTAGGGCATGGATTTTATTAAAGGGGTACGCAGTGTTTTGTCGGGTGAGATAATAATGTCGAAGCTCACGAAGAGGAGAGTCGGGATTATTGCATTGGTGTTTGGTCTGGCTGTATTGTATGTGGTCAACCATTTTCATGGAATATACATTTACCGTGAGATTAACAGGTCTGAGGAGCGTATTGAGAAACTCCGTGCCGAAGGTGTTGCCATACAGTCGGAACTGCTGAAAAAAACAAACCGCCGCAACAGCGTCATTTCGTTGCTCAAGACAAAAGGCTCTACATTGGAAGAGTCGAAGCGTCCGCCACATAAGATTATATATGACTCCAAGAAGTCTTGCCGTAGAAAAATGAAAAAATGAAAAACAAGAAGAGAAATATAACGGTTCGCAATTCGTATGTATTCCTTGTGCTGGCTATTATTGTGTCGCTGGTGGTGATAGGACGTATTGTATACCTGCAACTTAGTACGCCAAAAGAAGAAAAGGAGAGCGAATGTGTCAGAACTAATGTTATAAAGCCCAAGCGTGGTGACATATATTCGAGCGATGGCAAATTGTTGGCAACTTCGGTTTGCTACTACGATACCTATCTCGACTTGGCTTGTCAGGGCGTAAGGTCTATGTCGGATTCATTGTTCGATGCAGAAATCGACTCATTGAGCATCTGCCTTGCAAACTTGTTCGGCAACAAGACTAAGGATGCCTACAAGTCTGAAATAAGGGATGCCAAGAATAAGGGTAGCCGCAGCTATTGCATAAAGAGGCGTGTTACTTTCCTGCAATACGAGGAGATGAAGAAATTTCCTTTTTTGCGCAGGGGAAAATATCGTGCTGGTTTCTATTCTACCGAGATTTTTGAGCGCGAAAAACCTTTCGGCAAGTTGGCGCGTCGTACTATTGGCGAATCGAGCGAAAAAGGACATTATGGACTTGAGTTCAGCTACGACAGTGTGCTGACAGGTGTCGAAGGTTATGCTGCATTCCAAAAGGTGTCGAAAGATGTGTGGATTCCGATTGAAAATTCAGCCGACTATGTAAAGCCAGTAGACGGAAAGGATCTTATAACGACAATTGACATAAGCTTGCAGGACATTGCCGAAACCGAACTCGAAAGCCAGATGCTTCAGCATTCGGCTCAGTATGGAACTGTGGTTGTAATGGAAGTGGCTACGGGCAAGGTTAGGGCAATTGCTAACCTTATGCGCGATACAACAAATACTTTCTACGAGAATTTCAATTATGCAGTAGGAAACTTGTCTACAGGTGGTCGTGCCGCTGACCCTGGTTCTACATTCAAGATTGCATCGGCAATAGTGGCTATGGAAGATGGGTACATAACGCCGGAAACTATGGTGAGGGTTGGCAATGGTGTTGATACATACTACACGAAGACAATAAAGGATTCGCATACTCCCGACAGTACATGGCTTTCGGTGCAGAAAATCATCGAAACCTCTTCGAATGTAGGTACGGCACGATTTGTTTACGACAACTACAAGCACCAGCAGCAGAAATTCGTTGACGGCATTAAGCGTCTGCATCTCAACGAGCCGCTTGGAATCGAACTTAAAGGCGAGGCAAAACCTGTAATACACGAACCGTCGGAGGGAACAAAGGGTTGGTCTGGTATTTCGCTGCCACAAATGGCTTACGGATACGAGGTTACAATAACGCCATTGCAGATGCTTGCGTTCTACAATGCCATTGCAAACGATGGAAAGCTTGTCCGCCCGATGTTTGTCGAGGGACTTTCGTACCGAGGCGAAATGGTTGAGCAGTTCGAGCCGTATGTAATCGATCCGCAGATATGTTCGCACAAGACAATTGAAGCCGTAAAGCGTATGCTCGAAGGCGTGGTTCAGAATGGTACTGCACGCAACTTGCGCAACGAAAATTATCCGATAGCCGGCAAGACTGGTACAGCTCAGATGAACTATGGTAAAGACGGGCAGAAAGTTACTTATCACGCATCGTTTGTGGGGTATTTCCCGGCTGACAAGCCCGAATATTCCTGTATAGTTTCGATTTACAATCCGTCTGAGGGTAGCATTTATGGTAATGTCGTTGCAGGAAATGTGTTCCGTAAGATTGCCGACAAGATATATTCTATAGACACAAAGGCAGTAGCCGATGAGGTTAACGACGACCCAATATCGCATTTGCCACAGAGCAAATCGGGCAATCGCGAGAATATACAGAGTGTTTGCGAAATCCTTGATATTCCTACCAACATCGAAAACTTCCCAACTGTGAAATGGATTCGGTTCAAGGATTTGACGAACGAAAAGGAAAATTTTGCACCCTATTCTGTTGAAGCAGGTAACCTAATTCCTGATGTTAGAAATATGGGAGCTTCCGATGCTATTGGCATTCTTGAAAAGAGTGGACTCAAGGTTATGATTTCTGGCCGTGGACGAGTTGTTCAGCAGGTGCCGTCGCAAGGAACTGTGTTCGCAAAAGGTGATTCAATTTATTTGACTTTAAAATAAAAGGAAGATGGATATAAATGTTTCGTTGAACAAATTGAAAGTGGTAAACTCGGTTGTAAGGCAGCCTAGTTTTGAGAAGATTGAATTTGATTCGCGTAAGGTTGGTGCCGGCGATATGTTCGTGGCAATAGTCGGAACTGCTTCCGATGGTCACGATTTCATTGAAACTGCAATTGCAAGCGGCGCAAAGATGATAGTTTGCGAAAAGATGCCCGAAAAACTTCACGATGAGGTAAGTTACATTCAGGTGGAATCGTCATCCGAGGCACTTGGAATTTTGGCATCCGACTACTACGGAAACCCTTCAACAAAACTGAAACTCGTTGGTGTTACCGGTACAAACGGCAAGACTACAATCGCAGGAACTTTGTACAACTTAACTCGCAAACTTGGCTACAAGGTCGGACTTTTCTCAACAGTAAAGGTTATTGTTGATACCGAAGTAATTCCCGCTACCCACACTACTCCCGATCCGCTTCAACTCAACGGATATTTGGCAAAGATGGTTGATTGCGGTTGCGACTACTGCTTCATGGAAGTAAGTTCGCATTCTGTAGTGCAGAATCGCATTGCA
>JBGUHW010000187.1:0-3808 GCA_045112395.1 Bacteroidales bacterium | reverse complement strand
GGCAACATAAATGCCGAATATCCGAAAGTATATATTACAAGTCCGATGAGCATTACGAAGTAGTTCTTCACCGGATTTTTCAGTTGTTTCAGTTTGTCTGTTTTCATGGTTGATGACTTTTATTTAAATATAGCTAAACAATCCCTTCTCTCATAAGGTCGTGCAGATGAACAACACCGAGATATTTTTCGTCATCGACGATTAGAACCTGTGTAATGCTGTTTTTTTGCATAATCTGTAGCGCGTTTACTGCAAGTTCGCCATCCTGTATGCACTTTGGCGACTTGGTCATAATATCGGCGGCCTTTATGTCCTTGATGTTGTCGTAATTGTTGAGCATACGGCGAATGTCGCCATCGGTGATAATGCCGAGAACTTTTTCGTTTTCATCGACTACTGCTGCTGCGCCGAGGCGTTTGCTCGAAATCTCTGATATTACGAACTTTATGCTTGCATCGGGCGAAACCTGTGGTTTTTCGTTCTGCACATAAATGTCGTTTACTTTTAAATATAACTTCTTTCCGAGGGAACCTCCCGGGTGGAACTTTGCAAAATCATCAGGAGTAAAGCCTTTCATTTCGAGTAATGCGACAGTAAGTGCATCACCAACAACAAGTTGAGCCGTTGTGCTTGATGTGGGTGCGAGGTTGTGTGGCGAGGCTTCCGAATCGACAGTGGAACGCAAAACTATGTCGGCCGACTTTGCCAAAAACGATTCAGTGTCGGACACAATTGCAATGAGCAGATTGTTGTTGCGCTTTATCAGCGGAATCAAAACCTTGATTTCGGGAGTGTTTCCACTTTTCGATATGCAGATTACAACATCGTCTTCCTGAACAATTCCGAGGTCACCGTGAATAGCATCGGCGGCATGCATAAAAATGGCTGGAGTGCCTGTCGAATTGAGGCTAGCAACTATTTTGGCACCTATGGCGGCACTTTTGCCAATACCAGTTATTACAACACGACCTTTTGATTCCGAGATTCTTATGGCAGCTTTTGCAAAGTTGTCATCTATATAGTCGGCTATTTTACGAATGGCATCAGCTTCGTGTAAAACTGTGCGTCTGCCAATGCCTATTATTTCCTGATAATCCTGCATGAAAAAATTTTTTTGCAAAATTAATATTTAATCACAAAAAAAACTTATCTTTGTTTTCGTATGACCATGCCGTTTTTCGACGGTGTGCCTAATAATATTAAGGTATGGACGCAAGAGAAGAAAAAATATACGAACTCTTAAAGAAATATTTTGGGTTCAGCGATTTTAAGGGGCAGCAGAAGGAAGTGATTCTCAGTCTATTGGACGGGAAGGACAGTTTTGTGCTTATGCCTACGGGTGGTGGCAAGTCCTTGTGCTACCAGTTGCCTGCATTGATGCTTGAGGGTACTGCAATCATTATATCGCCGTTGATTGCACTTATGAAAAATCAGGTGGATGCAATGCGTGGTTTCAGTATGGAAGAAGGCGTGGCGCATTTCCTAAACTCAACTTTAAGCAAGGCAGAAATTACTGTTGTAAAGGACGACATATTGTCGGGCAAGACGAAACTTCTCTATGTGGCACCAGAATCTTTGACAAAGGAGGAAAATGTTGAGTTCCTGAAAAAATTCAAGATTTCGTTCTATGCTGTCGACGAGGCACACTGTATTTCGGAATGGGGACACGATTTCCGTCCAGAATATCGCCGTATTCGTTCCATTGTCAACGAAATAGGCCGTGCTCCGCTGATGACATTGACAGCAACGGCAACGCCGAAGGTTCAGCACGACATACAGAAAAACTTGGACATGCTTGATGCAAATGTATTCAAGTCATCGTTCCGCCGTCCAAACCTATACTATGAGGTGCGTCCGAAAATAAATGCAACCAAGCAGATAATCAAATACATAAAGGATAATCCTGGCAAGTCGGGCATTATATACTGCTTGAGCCGCAAGAAGGTTGAAGAATTGGCAGAAATGCTTGTCGTCAATCAGATAAAGGCTTTGCCGTACCATGCTGGAATGGATGCTGCAACGCGTTCGCGCAATCAGGACATGTTCCTTAGCGAGGAAGTTGATGTTATTGTGGCTACCATTGCATTCGGTATGGGAATCGACAAGCCTGATGTACGATTTGTAATTCATTACAATATTCCCAAGAGCCTAGAAGGTTACTATCAGGAGACTGGCCGTGCTGGTCGTGATGGTGGCGAAGGCAAGTGCATCTCTTTCTACACCTACGATGACATTCAGAAACTGGAAAAGTTCATGCAGAACAAGCCAATGAACGAGCAGGAAATTGGCAAGCAGCTTCTTGCCGAGACGGTTTCGTATGCGGAATCAACTACTTGTCGTGTACGCCAGTTGCTCAACTATTTTGGTGAAGAAATGACCGAGGATTGCGGAAATTGTGACAACTGCCTTAACCCGAAGGAAAAGTTCGAGGGCAAAGAAGATGTGCAGACAGTACTTGAAACTATCATTGCTGCAAAAGAAGGCTTCAAGACCGAGCATTTCATAAATATCCTGATGGGAAAGGTAACATCGGAAATTTCAAATTATCAGCACGACAAGTTGCCGACCTTTGGAATTGGTGCAGACGAAACGCCTTTGTATTGGAAAGGTGTTATCCGTCAGATGATTATAGCCAAGTTAATAGAGAAGGGAATCGTGAACTACGGTTTGCTTAAGGTTACCGAAAAAGGCTACGAGTTCTTCAAGAATCCGTACTCGATAATGCTTACCCGCGACACCGACTACGAGGCTATCGAGGATCAGGAGCGTGACTCTGAATATGGCGGTACGGCTGCTGCTGACGAGGAATTGTACAACATGCTGAAGAATCTTCGCAAGGACATTGCCAAGAAATTGAATCTGCCGCCATACGTGATTTTCGATGATGCATCCCTGCAGGACATGGCAATTCAGTACCCGATAACCATTGATGAATTGAAAAACTGCCAGAAAGTAGGGCAGGGCAAGGCACAAAAGTTCGGCAAGGAGTTCGTTGACCTCATTAAGCAGCACATCGAAATTAATGGCATCGACCGACCAGAAGACCTTGTGATAAAGTCTGTCGGTTCAAGTTCCGAATCAAAGCGTATGATTATCAGGAATATCGATAGCCGTATGTCGCTTGATGACATTGCCGATGGCATGAAGATGACACTCATGGAACTTATTGAGCAGCTGGAATCGTTCGTGGATTCTGGCACAACCATAAATATCGATTACTACCTGAACTCGATACTTGATGAGGGAGACATTGATGACATATACACTTATTTCCGCGAAGATTCGGAAGAAGGAACCATTGATGAGGCTTTGCGTGAATTTGGTGATGACTATTCAGAGGAGGAAATCAGGCTTGTCAGACTGAAATTCATCTGCGAGATGGGAAACTAAAATGGATTTACGATTTTCGATTGACGATTGACGATTTTGCTGACAGGAAACAAACAATGGATAATTAACAATTGATAATGTACAATTTGTAGAGTCGTTGCGTGCAACGACTCTACAAGTAAAAAAAACAAAACCTTGCAAACATCTAATTCAGAACGGCTTAAATATTCCGCAGGAATTGTTTCCATTGTGGTAAATACATTGCTTTTTGCGTTGAAATATTGGGCTGGCATAGTGTCGGGTTCGGTGGCTTTGCTTGCCGATGCTTGGCATACCTTGTCCGATTCGCTGAGTTCGGTGGCGGTGATTATCGGCGTGAAACTTTCATCGCGCAAGGCGGACAAGAAACATCCATTTGGTCATGGTCGTATCGAAAACCTTGTTGCAATACTGATAGGTGTGATGCTGGCAATTGTTG
>JBGUHW010000186.1:0-7926 GCA_045112395.1 Bacteroidales bacterium | reverse complement strand
TCTGTACCAACTATTGCATAAACTTCATAAGATTCTACGTATGGAGTACTCTGATATGCATAGTGAGCGACTTTGAATTCTATTTTTTGATTCTCGCCAATTTCTAAGTTAGGTGATACGAGGTAGTCGTTCTGATTAACTTGTCCTGCGTATGGCATAAGCATAACTTGTTCATTTTCGTCGCTTTCACTAGTGCTAGCAGTAACAAATGAGTAGCCATCGTTATTTCCATCAATTATATCCCAGCAGTATAATGAAGGACTGTCTGCGTTGAAAGTTTCTGTCCAAGGAGCTGTATGAGCTGCAGAGCAATCAACTGCATTTACTGTAATAGTCATGCTGTTGTCGCTATCGTCACCGTCTTCTTCTCCGTTAGGATTAGATACTGTAACAACGATAGTGTGTTCTCCTACACTTTCAACAACAACAGGAACGTTGTGTGTGAAGTTGTGTGTATCACCCAAAGCAACGTTGATTTCGTTTACAGCGTATTCAACAGCTTCGTTATTGTCAACAGTATACGATACCTTATATGAGGTGAGAGCAACACCATTATTGATGATAGTACCGCCAATGTTGAATTCTTCGCCTATACGTACTACAGAACCTGTTTCAGGAGTTACAGCTGTAAGTTCGATTTCTGGAGTTGTTGGAACTGGATAGATTGAAATATTGTCAATATAGAGGTGGTCACCATCGGTGCTGTTGCAAAGGATACCAAAGTAGTATGTTCCTGCTGTTGCAATGTTGAAACTTCTTCTTGCGTTTGCATAGTCTTCTTCATAAACATTTGTAAATGTAGCAATTACATTTGTCATTGCTTCTGCGGTAGGAGCAGTTCCGTAAACAATTTGGAAGTTTTCCTTGTAATCGTCAATGAATCCATATGCTGCCCAGCTGTCATCATAGTATCCTGCTTCATAATCAAAATCGAAAACATAGTCACCAGCTTCTTCAACTGTAATACAGCTTGTGATTGCGTAGTCGTTTGCTTCGCTTGAATTAATATACAATGCACCTTCGTCTTCGTCAAGTTCCCATGTATTGTCATCGTCGTCAGCATCAATAAAATGGAAACCGAGAACGTCTTCTTCTGTTGCAAATTCATTTTCGTACGGAATCTGTTCTGGAGCGAGGTTGCTTATGCTTGCTTCTGCATCATTGTTTGTATCGTCAGCATCACCTTCCATTGCAATTGTTACTGCAATTTCGTATTCACCAAGTTCGCTGATGTCGATTGCATTTGTGAATGTGTAAGCATAAGTTTCACCGCTTTCAATCGGGTTTTCTATAGTTGCTGTTTCGTTTACAGCATCGCCATCGTTAACTGTGTATGATGCAGTGAATGTGCTGATTGCGTTGAGTCCGTTGTTCTTTACAGTAATGGTTGGTGTTACAGTGGTAAGACCGCAACCTGATTCTTCCGACAATGAAACATTTACAAGTTCTATTTCGTTAGCAACCAATTCGCTGAACATTAGATTATCAACATACATACGATATTTATAGTTCGAGTAATAGTTTATTGCAACATATTTTGTTCCTGCTGGAATTATTGCTTCGTATTCTGTCATTTCTCTTGATGTCGAAATTATTTCTTCGCCGAGCATTGTGAAACTTGCAGGAGCGCTATTGGTTGAAGATACAAGAACAGCAAAAGTTTCATTAGAACTGCTTGAGTTAGCATATTCAAAAGTGAGTCTTACGGCATTATCGTATCCTAATCTTGGAGTAATCAAGTACTGGTTGTAGTCGGTTGCGCTTGACATGCTGCTGAAACGGAATACATTTTCACCATCGAGAGCGTAAACGCCTAATTCACCTGCATTAGCCGTATTGTTAGAAATAACGCCCCAGCATTCGGTAAGTTCATCGAAAGTTTGAGTATATGGCAAGGCGGTTATAGGATCGCATGAGATTGCAGTTCCTGTAACGGTTATTGTTACGTTTTCAGCACCTGTATACGAAAGAACAACTGTTCCGTTTTGCGTTCCTGCTTCGGTTGGGTTGTATCTTATATACAAGGTAGAATTTTCTGCTGCCAATTGTGCTGTTGCACCGAAAGTTGTATTGTCTGCAGAAACTTCGAAAGGAGCTTCTGTTGTTGCTGTAATTGCTTCGGTAATGTTGTAGGTTCTAATGGTTGTGCTTTGTGATGCAGATGCGTCACCAACGATTCCAGAGAATGTGAATGCGGTAGTTGCAGCAATAATTTCAGGATCGGTTGAACAACCACCACCGATTCTTTCAGCAACCAAAGATGGTCCAGTGAATGAGTCAGCAGTAGTGCTACCAGCTACCTGAGTTCCGTTGTATAAAATTTCAAGGTATGCAGAACCATCTACCATACCATTCTGGTCAGAAACAACTATAGTGTAGCAACCATTGTTGTCAACGCAAACATAGTCGTTTACTTCAATATTCCACTGCCATCCGTTAGTTCTTTCTGCAACTACGGTTGATGTGTTGGTGTTTGTAACAGTCCATGTCTGACTACCACCATTGTCGGTTAATGCGTGTATTGTAATCTTACCATCGCCATTGGTTATAGTCATATTTGCATTATTGTTAGCTGCAACTTCGTCACCAGTAAGGTTAATGCTTGCAGCAATTGTGTATGTACCAACAGTTGAAAGGTCTGCTGTCTGGGTAAATGTGTATTCGTAAGTCTGAGCAGGAGCAACAGAAGCAGTTACGGTTTCGGTTACAGCTGCACCACCATTGATAGTGTAAGATACTTCGAAGTTGCTGATAGCAGCACCACCGTTGTTGAGGATGTTGATCTTTATTTGTTCTGCATTAGTTAGTGCGCAGGTTGAATAGTCACCGTGAGTAGGAGCTGTAATTTCTGTAATTGCTGCATCTGTGCTCTGGTCAACATAAACAGTCAAATCATCAAGTACTATATAGAACATGTTAGTGATGTCGTAGTGAACAAATGCAAGATAAACAGTGCCACCTGCATAAGCAGAAAGGTCAACTGTGCGTTCAATCCAACCTGATTGTGGGATAGTTTCTTCAAACAAAGTTGTGAAATCTGCAATATTAGTAGTTGTAGAAGCACATACTTTGTAATGTTCGTTTGGCCATGAAGGATCCTGTCCTTTGATGAAGTACGAAGCCTTGATGGTTCCACTTTGTGCCGAAAGGTCAATAGCTGGAGAAATCAGCCAGTTGTTCGGGTGCAAAGCACCAGTACCCGATGCCCAAGATGCAGAAGCAATAGCATATTCGCCACCGTGAGTTACAGTAGAACCTACAGCTTCATTGCCATATACGAACCAGTTTCTTTCATCGCCATCCTGGTCAACACTTGTCCACCCATTTTCAAGTTCATCACTTGTGAATTCAAATCCTTCAGTGAAGATGGTTGTGTTGTCTCGAGTGTTTCTTACTGCATTTGCAGTAGAGGTTGTGTTAACCTGAGGTGCCGTGTACTGTTTGCCAGGGGCAACCTTGTAGGCCATTTGAACCTGTGCAAAGCCCATAGCTGCTACGAGCAATGCAATCATTAAAATTGTAAACTTTTTCATTTCAATAAAATTTAGAATTAAGCTACAAAAGTACAACTAATTTTTGATTCGCGATTTGCGAAAAGCGATTTTTTTATTAACAAAAAGCAGAGATATTTTTGGTTTAACGTTCAATGTTCAACGTTCAATGTTCAACGTTCAACGAGTTCAAAGTTCAACGAACCTTGAACCCTTAAATCTTGAACCTTTAAACATAAAAAAAGGTGAGTAGGCCGTAAGCCGAATTCTGTGGCATCCGGGGATGCTGTCTATCATTTATCTGTGCATTCTACCCCTCGGCTCGGGCGGGCAACCCTAAAACGCCGATATACATGAACTTGCAGCTTGCGGGGCGGACGGCTGGCGGTGTCGCCACCACCACCGGTGGGCTCTTACTCCACCTTCTCACCTTTACCTTGTCGCCAAGGAAGTCATTCTCTTCTCCGCTACCAAGCCTTCGCAGTCTTCTCCTGTTTCAGAAGCGCAATGCCCTGTGCTGTCCGGACTTTCCTCATTACTTTGCAGTAACGCGATAGACTGACCTACTCGGGGGCAAAGATAGTTAAAAGTTAAGAGTTAAGAGTTGAAAGTTGGAAGTTTTTTGGGGCAGACGAAAGTTTCATGGGCTAACGCCGTTTCTAAATTTCTAAGTTTCACGTTCAATGTTTAAAGTTCAACGTTCAATGTTTAACGTTAAAAGATTTTGTGGTGCTGAAGCCGAACCTTGAACCCTTAAACCTCCTATTTTGCTACCATGAACTTAATGGCTTTGCGTTTCTTTTGAGCTTTCTTGTCGCCAACAAGAACTTTCAGATAGTAGTATCCGCTATTGTATTTGGAAACATCAATAATTGTATCCATGCTATCGATGATGCCACTATCCATAAACATACCCATTTCGTTGTATATCTGATATTCATAAATGTCTTTTGTTATGTCGTAGTTCGCCCTGACAGTGATTTGTCCTGATGATGTCGGGTTCGGGAAAATCTCGAAGTTTACAATTTCAGGGGTAGGCTCTGGTTCGGGTATTACAGGTTTTGGCAATACTTTGAGTGTAAGTGTGACAATAGAGTCGCATCCTTCATCGTTTGTTAATGTTTGAGTGAAAGTATAATCCCCATCTTCGTGTATTGCTGCAATTTCGAAACCATTGTTTGTGTAGTCTGTATCAATCTCAACGCTGTCGATTAGCTCAATATTGTCGATTCTGCCGACTTCGAGACGGAGAACGACAATGCTATCGCAGATGTTACCGACTGTGCCTGCGGCAAAGAACAATGTGTCGAATATGATGTTGTTGGTTCTGTTAACTATTTCGGAATATTCAATATTAAAGCCATTGCCGTGGTATTCGTCACCACCGTCGCAGATATGTTCTGGGATGTTCACCTGATAGTGGTCGTCGACCCTTAGGTTAAGTTTTATGGTGCTGTCGCATCCATGCTGGCTTGTGAGCAGGTGCTGGTATGTGCCAGTTTGGTTTAGTTCCTGTCCGAAGAAGTTGTATGTTGCGCTTTCGCAAATTGTAAGGTCGATATTTGTTGTGTAGGTGTCGTTAACGGTGAGTCTCAATTCAACTACCGAATCGCATCCGTTAGCAAGCGGATATGAATTGCTATGGTTGAATGTTCCGGCATTGTTTTGCATTGGCAGAGTAAAACCATTCTGGCTGTATGAGTCGCCCTTGCAAATTTCATCTGATAAATTGTAAGTAATTATGCTTCTGTAATGAACGGTATATGTTTTTGCTTTGTCGCCGTGTGTTACATTTATTGTGGCGGTTTTACCATCTGCAGAAAGGTTTGTAGAATATTCGGCACGAGGCGATGCGGTTGTCGCTGAAATATAATTTGTAGAACCGCATGGTACATCTATGTAATAATCTGTTGTATTCTGGTTGAAATTGGGAATTTCTGTGCCGTTTATGGTTATTGACGAGAGATTTGCATTGTATATTAGTTCAATGTCATCAATGAAGAGTTCATCGCCTGCGCTACCTGCCATAGCCTCCCAGTTGGTCGAGAATGTTATAAGGATAAACTGCGGATCGTTTGACGGGCAACCTTCGTAATCGATAGGAGAAGAATGGCGGCGCCATCCGCTATTATCGACAGCAACACCACCAGAGGTATTTGTGAAGTTGTAAGATGGGACTTTACCAACTATATGGGCTTCGTATCCAGCTTGATTTCCTGGCAGAGGGTCCTGAAGGTTGTAATTGTCGTGTATGTAAAGGTGGCAGCACGCTTGACTTGCATTGCTGGCGTTGTGAACCTTTGCCCAGAAAACTATTGAATCTGGTTTCGCGTTTAGGCGGTGATTGAATTCATTATTATCTTTTATTGTTCTGTTTCCGTTAGCAGAGTTGTTGGCATCCAATGAAACAAGTTGCATTTGTCCACTAGTTAGTGCTCCATTTGCGACAATACCCGTAAAAGGACTGGTCGAGTATATACGACACGAATAATTTCCAGTTGAACCAGGCCTTACATTGTTTGAGCGCTCGTGCCTTTTCCCTTTTGCAGTACCACAACCTACCCACATAGTACAGTTTGCTGATGGATAAGAGTTCCATCCTGTAGGTTCATCGTTATTGCCACCGTCCCATTGTTCGAAGCCTGGGTTTTCGAATTGATATACTTGTGAATATGTGTTTTGAGGGATTGCTAAAGCAAAAATTGCAATAATTGCAGTAAAAAAAGTGAAATTCTTTATTCTCATATATATGCCTTTTAAAATTTCAAGGCGCAAAGGTCTAATAAATTTTTTGAATAATAGTTTTTTTGTGAGAGTTTTTTTAACGATGGGGTGTTGATGAGAGGTTGTTTGTTGATTCTAAGCCTTTGGTTTCTATGGGCTAAAGCCCGTTTCTGAGGGCTGGCGCCCGTTTCTGTAGAGACGCGCCATGGCACGTCTTTACAAGGGATGACGCCGTTTCAATGTTTCTGGTTTAACGTTTCTGTTTTCACGTTTAAGGTTTGAGGATTTGATGATTTGAGGATTTGAAGGGCACCGCCCATTTCTTGTAGAATCGTGCCATGGCGCGATTCTACAATCGGCGCAATGTTTTGCGCAGATTGCAATGATTTGCCCCGATTGAGACGCAAAATTTTGCGTCTGTACAATCGAATATATTATTTGCGTTTCATTGGCAAACGCCTGTTCGCCTGCAAGCCTTTTTTGCCCATTATCCAAATCAAAAATCGTAAATCGTAATTCGTCATTCTAAAATATTATTGTATTTTTGTAAAAAGTTTAATCATGAAGACAAAAGAAGAAATTGTAAGCGATTGGCTGCCGAGATATACGGGAAAGACACTTGATAGTTTTGGGGAATATATCCTGTTGACTAACTTTCAGTTGTATGTAGATTTGTTTGCCGAATGGAACAATGTTCCTGTTGATGGGCTTGACCGAAATATGCCTAGTGCCACTGTTGACGGGATTACCATAATAAATTTTGGTATGGGAAGCCCCAACGCGGCAATAATAATGGATTTGCTTAGCGCAATTGCACCTAAGGCTGTGCTGTTCCTTGGCAAATGCGGAGGACTTAAAGCTAAAAATAAGCTTGGCGACTTGATTCTGCCAATTGCCGCTATCCGTAGCGAAGGTACATCTAACGACTATTTGCCACCCGAAGTTCCTGCTTTGCCGGCATTTATGCTTCAGCGAGCTGTGTCAACATCCATCAGGGACAATGGCCATGACTATTGGACAGGAACGGTGTTTACAACAAACCGCAGGGTATGGGAATACGACGAGCGTTTCAAGAAATATCTTATCAAAACCCGTGCGATGGCTGTAGATATGGAGACGGCAACAATATTTATAGTAGGTTTTGCCAATGAAATTCCATGCGGAGCATTGTTGCTGGTCAGCGATCAGCCTATGGTTTCGTCTGGTGTAAAAACCGAGGCTAGCGACAAGAAAGTTACAGAGCAATTTGTGCACGACCATTTGAAAATAGGTATAGATTCGCTGAGGATAATAAAGAGAGGCGGTTCATCAGTGAAACATTTGAAATTCTAGTAGAGCCGTTGCGTGCAACGGCTCCCCAATGGTTTCCTAAAACGGGAAATTGGATATATTGCGATGAGAAGATTTATTTTTGCATTGTTGATGATTGCCGCTAGTGCAGGTTGCTTCGCGCAGAGCGACAGCGAGAAGGCGAAGATTGCCGAAATCCGCAAGATGTACAACAGCGAGATGGAATGGATAAACACCATGCTTGGTGATGAAACTATTCCCGACGACTACATTACGGCAAAAGTAAGGCATAACCTTGCCGGTACAGGTCAGGCTGAGGAAACAATAGAGTTCTTTTTCAATGATGATTTTGATGAGGAGCTAGGCAAAAATGTGTCGTCTTTGGATTTTGTGCGCAAGACTACCGTGTATACCATAGCGG
>JBGUHW010000185.1:0-28750 GCA_045112395.1 Bacteroidales bacterium | reverse complement strand
CGATGGTACTGCGTATTGTGGGAGAGTAGGTCGCCGCCGTCCTTCAAAGGTCCCGACTAATCAGTCGGGATCTTTTTTTGTGTATATCAATAAATAATTTCCTAACTTTGTTTCTGTAAAGTTTACATTTATGAACCTAGAAGATATTTGCAAGAAAACGATTTTTGTGGCAGAGAACGCCGCTGAAATTATTAGAAGCCACATCAATAATGCCGATTACGCTATTGATGCAAAGGGCAAGAACGATTTCGTTACAGAAATAGATAAGAAAACCGAGAAGTTCATTGTGTCGGAATTGATGCAGATTCTGCCCGAGGCTGGTTTCATTGCCGAGGAAAAGTCATCGCAGAAGGTAGGCGAGGTTTACAATTGGATAGTTGACCCGATAGATGGCACATCAAATTTCATTCACGGAATTTATCCATGTTCGGTAAGTATTGCACTGAAACAGAACGATGAAATCGTTGTCGGTGTGGTCTATGAAGTCGGACATAAGGAATGCTTCTCGGCATACAAGAATGGTGGCGCTTGGCTTAATGGAAAGAGAATTTCGGTATCAAAGGTCAATGCCATAGCAAATTCTTTCGTAGCGACTGGATTCCCATACAATAGGTTCGATATTATTGACAAGTACATAGACTTGATGAAATATTTTGTCACGCATGCGCAGGGTGTCCGGCGCTTGGGTTCGGCGGCTGTGGATATGGCGTATGTAGCAGCAGGAAGATTTGATGCCTTCTACGAGTACGACCTTAAGCCCTACGATGTGGCGGCAGGAATCATAATATTGCAGGAGGCTGGCGGTAAGGTTTGTGATTTCTCGTGTGGAAACAATTATCTGTTTGGTGGAGAAATGGTTGCGACAAACTCACTGATTTTTGATGAATTTTCCGCAATTGTAAAAAAGTTCATGAATGAATAATGACGGCAAAATAGAATTAAGGCGACTTTTTTCGGCATCGGTAATCCCTGCCTTCTTTATGGCATTGGCTTGGCTGATGTTTGCCGCCGAAGGTCTGCTCAATGTCAGTTTGTCGCAATACGGACTAATGCCACGCGAAATTTCGCATTGGTTTGGAATACTCACAATGCCTTTCCTGCACGGCGGACTTTCGCACATTTTTGCTAATACCGTCAGCTTTATTGTGTTGGGAACCATGCTGTTCTATTTCTATCCCGAAAAGGCGCTGCCAGTTTTCCTTATTTCCTATTTCTTCTCTGGCATAATTACTTGGCTTATAGCATCTGGCGGAGTGCATATTGGTGCAAGCGGAATGATTTATGCCTTTGCCGCATACATTTTTACGGTTGGCGTAAGGAGCGGAAACATCCGCAATATGGCGGTGTCGCTGATAATTGTTTTCCTGTACGGCAGCATGGTGTGGGGACTTTATCCACAAAATACCGGCATTAGCTGGGAAGGACATCTGGCAGGTGCTGTCACTGGATTGTTATGCGCCTTTATTTTCCCTGTAAAGACCGAAAAGCCAGAAAGTTTGGATGACGAGGATGTTGATGATGACTACGATTACAATTCTACGCTCGATGATTCCGATTATGAAATAAAATACCATTATAACAGCGGGAAAAACAATGGCAAATGATGGCGGCATATTGCAATGGAACGACTATTCATCGTATATCCGCAGGACTTTCGGACAGCGGGTGCAGAAGATTTCGGTGAATGCAGGTTTTACTTGTCCTAATCGAGATGGAAAGATTAGCACTGATGGGTGTATTTACTGTACTAACAAAAGTTTCTCGCCTTTTTATTGCAATTCGGATGATTCCATTTCGGAACAGCTTCGCAAGGGGATAGATTTTTTCAGCCCGAAGTACAATGCTCAAAAGTACCTTGCTTATTTCCAGACTTATACGAATACTTACGGCAATATAAATGCTCTTAGGCAGAAATATGATGAAGCATTGTCGGTAGATGGTGTGATTGGATTGGTAATTTCCACACGTCCCGATTGTGTTGACGATGAGATTATGCGTCTTCTTGCCGACTATGCCAAGGAAAAGTATGTGGAAATAGAGTTTGGTCTGGAATCGACAAAAAATAAAACGCTCGAACTTATAAATCGCGGTCATACATACGAGCAGGCGGTTGAGTCCATTATGCTTGCGCAGAAATATGGAATAATGCCGGGTGTGCATCTGATTTTGGGTTTGCCTTACGAAACAGAGAATGATTTTTACCTTCATGCTGAAAAAATTTCACAGTTGCCAATATCAACGCTTAAGTTGCATCAGATGCAGGTGCTGAAAGCTACGAGGCTAGAAAGCTTGTATAATGAGAATAAATCTGTATTTGCCGACTTGTCGTTGGAAAACTATGTGCGCATAGTTGCAAATTTCTTGGACATGCTTAATCCTGGAATTATTGTGGAACGCCTAACAAGCGAATCGCCACGCGAAATGGTGTTGTATCCCGATTGGAATGGCAGGAAAAACTTCGAGGTGTCGCACATTGTGAATGCGTTTATGAAAAAAAATGGAATGTTTCAGGGAAGGAGATATAATGGCTAACGGTCTGGCAGTCTAACTGGCCAACAGGCTAACAGACTTGCAGTCTAGCAGGCTAACAGTCTTTCTGCCTTTAAGCCTGTTTTGTTCCTTATCAAAAAAATAATTACCTTTGGCAAAAAAATAATATATGAAAAAGATTGCTTTGTTTGTTATCTTAATCATGTCATTGACAGTGATTTCGTGTAGAGTTAAGAATGACTGCGAAATTAATCATAGCGGATCAATTGTCGTAATAAACAAAACTGGTAAGACGGTGGAACTTCGTATTGACAATGAAAAAATAGGTGACTTGCCCGACCAGATGGTTAAGACTGTGGTAGATAAATATGTTGGTAGCTACGATATCAATGCGATAAGTTATCCAAGGGTATGGGATACAACGGTTAATGTTGTCGAGTGTCAAACGGTTGAATATACGTTAAAGTAGGCAATGGCTGCATCAACCGAGAAACTATGGGTGTATTCTGCTTCGGCTGGAGCGGGTAAGACTTATACTATAGCTTACGAGTTCATCTCGATGATGTTGCTCGGCGATGATTATAGGGATATTCTTGCCGTTACATTTACAAACAAGGCCAGCGAGGAGATGAAATCACGAATAGTGAAGGACCTATACTGGATTTCTCATGTTGATGCAGGTATTTTCAGCGAGAAAACAAAAAAAGAAACCGAAGATATAATAGCAAAAATTGATAAAAAGACAGGTCTGGGCAGAGAAGAAATAATAAAAAGGTCGAAAAAATTTTTCACCGAGGTGCTTCACGACTATTCGTTCTTTTCAGTTTCGACAATAGATAGCTTTTTCCAGAAAATTGTTCGCAATCTGACTTACGAACTAGGTCTGCAACAGAATTTTGAGCTTGAATTAAATACAAAACTGGTTATTTCCCAGCTGGTAGATGATTTAATGTTGAGGGCAGAGACAAATAAGGAATTGAATGATTGTATTTCTCTGCTTATTGAATCAAACATTGAGAATGATAGCGGTTGGTCGCCAAAGCGTGTTATACTCGATTTTATATTGAAGTCTATAGAAGCCGATTATAGAGCCTGTCCAAGTGGTTTCGATATAGACGACTATAAGAAAAAGCAGAGGAACATAATCGATTCTTTTTGTAAGAATTATAATAAATGTGTCAATGATATAATTGAAGTACTAGATAACGAGGAAAAGGTTTCCGCGACATCGTATAATTGGGTGAAAAAACTTAAAGTTGGAAAGCTGAGCCCAAATAGAATCTATACCGAATACAAAAAAAGCAAATTTTCCGAAAAGAAATGGTTTAATAAGGGCGCGTCTCAAGACAATATTGATAAGGTTGCCGAAGCAATAAATGTTTTTGAGGCAGCCAGTAATTTCGGCGATTTTTGTACGGCATTAGTTTTATATAATAGCATCGATCTGGTAAGATTGCTCGACATGGCGATGGATTTGTTGCGTGAGAATCTTGAGAGAGACGCTTTGTTCTTGCTTTCAGAAGTGCCATCAGTGCTTTCCGAAATAATTGAACGATTCAGGGACGAGGACGGAAATGTCGTAGTGATGCCCTTTATTTTCGAGAAGGTTGGCACTAGGTTCAATCATTTTATGATTGACGAATTTCAGGATACTAGCGATAAGCAGTGGAAGATTTTCAAGACTATGCTCGAAGATTCGTTGTCGCATGAGGAAAATTCAAGTATAATAGTCGGAGATATAAAGCAGTCGATTTATTCGTGGAGAGGCGGTGACTGGCGTATTTTGGGGCGCCTGAAAGAAGGTGAGGAACTAGCGGAATATTCAAAAAAGGAACCTCTTAATGATAATTACAGGACGGCAGAAGGTATCGTAAATTTCAATAATGATTTCTTTGAAAAGGAATACACAAGCAACTGCAGTTTTTTTGGAAAGGGCAACGAATCTCTATATAGCGATGTAAAGCAAGGCGTTATAAAGGATGTCGCATCCGAGATAAAGGTCAGCCTGTATGAAAACAAGGTGACATTTGAGTATGTTTTTGGCAAGATGCTCGCCGAGATAGAACGTTTACAGCTTGATTGTGGCGTTAAGCCTAGTCAGATTACGATTCTGGTACGTAAAAAGTCGGAGGCAAGTTCTATTGTCAAGGCTTTTTGTGAACTTCCTGCCGAAAATAGAAAGAAAGATGTCTGCTACGATGTAGTGTCAAACGAGGCATTGTTCTTAGTCTCCAACAAGGCCGTAAGGCTGATAATCGCATATATGCATAGCTTGTTGAATCCTGCTGACAATATTTCGCTGGTCGAGGCTGCTTATTTGTATCATATTGAGAGTCTTGAAGCTAAATCTGCAATTTTTGATGGAAATTTTGAAAAGGAAAAACTTGTGGATAATCTGAAGCAAGCTGTTGATGTTGAAAGTATTTCGGGGAAACAGGCTTTCGAGGTGGTGGATATACTTATCGACAAGCTGAAGCTTAATGAAATAGAGGCCAACATACCTTTCCTTATTGCTTTCAGGAATGTCGTGCATAATTTCTCCCTGAAGTCAACCGATCTGCAGGCATTTGTCGAATATTGGGACGAACGAGGAGCCGATGAGACAATTACGATTCCAGAAAATCAGGACGCAATAAAGATTCTTACCGTGCATAAGTCGAAAGGCTTGGAGTCTGACTATCTATTCATCCCGTTTTGCGACTGGGATTTTGTGACAAGCGATTCGCGAAATGTTGACTATCTGTTTGTTGAGCCAAAGGCAGAACCGGGCTTGAAGATTCCTGTTACAAATAAGTCTATTCTTGCGCTTACCGAATTTAATGATGTGTATGAACAGAATCTGTACAGGTTGCGCATCGAGTCGTTCAATTTGCTGTATGTGGCTTTCACTAGGGCAAAGTACGGGTTGTATGTATCGGCCTCACATACAGTAAAGGAAACGAAGAAGGAAAAACTTGAAGCGATTGCAGTAGAAAAGCCAGAGCCCAAAGATGTTTCATATATGCTGTGGGAATATTTCTCTAATCCCGATTTGGCTGGATGGGAATCTACTGAGATAGAGGAAGATGATTGCATAGTTAGGACGTATGTAAAAGGAGGTTTGTCTGCAAAAGTAAGCAAGCCTTCTTCTCCAGATGCGAACGATTCTGTTTTAAGGAAATATCCGATATGCGAAAATCCTGAAAGCGGGGTAGGTGTTGTTCATTATTTGGACGAGGCGGTGCAAGGCGAATGGACGGCACGAGTAAAAGGAACCAAGTATCATTCCATATTCGAGAATATTGTTACGGCAAGCGATGTCGAAGCTTCGGTTATGCAGTTGTTTTATAGCGGAGAAATAGATGCTGACATGGCACGCGAACTAATATCGGAAATTTCTGCTTCGTTGAAAAAGGAAAGCATAAAGCCGTGGTTTGAAGCAGGATGTAAGGTTTACAACGAGTTCAATATTATTGATCCGCTCTCCAAGGACGATAAGTTGAAGCGTCCCGACAGGGTTATGGTGTTCGATGACGAGATTGTAATCCTTGATTACAAGTTTGGAGAGGAAAAGCACGACAAGAAGTATGCGGAGCAGGTTCTCGATTATGCTCGACTTATATCGAAGATAAAAGGTTTCGAGGGGAAGAAGATTTCAGCGTATGTGTGGTACTATTTTAGAAACGAGCTTGCTGTGGTAAAAAGTTTAGATAATATTATAATCAAAGACTTAGCATAATGAAGAAGTTTATAAGTTTTTTGGTAAGAAAGATTCCGAGACCTATCCTTATAAGGTTTTCGGGATTGTTTTCTTTATTGATCAGACCGTTCTATATTGGACATAATGTTACTTGTCCTGTTTGCGGTAAATCGTTCCGCAAGTTTTTGCCTTACGGCAAGAACGGTGGTGACAATCGTTTGTGCCCCAAGTGCCTTTCGCTTGAAAGGCATAGACTTATGTGGTTGTACTGGACCGAGTATTCCGATTTTTTCAAGACAAAAAAATCGGTATTGCACATTGCTCCCGAGCAACCATTCTTAAAGCCGTTCAAGAAGGCTGAAAATATCGAGTACACGACTGCCGATTTGGTTTCTCCTATTGCCGACCTTCATTTTGACATAATGCAGATACCTTTGCCCGACGAGTCGTACGACTACATTATTTGCAATCATGTACTCGAACATGTGCCCAACGACATTACTGCCATGAAGGAACTATTCAGAGTGCTTAAGAAGGGCGGAACGGCAATATTGCAGGTGCCAATCAATACCAGTTTCACCGAGACATACGAGGACAGTTCGATTACCGATCCGCTCGAACGTGAGAAGCATTTCGGTCAGTACGACCATGTGCGCTGGCATGGACTCGACTATCCGCGTAGGCTGGAATCGGCTGGATTTGTAGTGGAGGAATTTGACATAAAAGACCATTTGTCAATGGAAATGGTGGAAAAGTACAAGCTCGACAAGAAAGAGATTTTGTATGTCGCTAGAAAAAAATAATGGATTTTTTTGCTTGGTTTAAAAACTTTTTATTATTTTCGCATCTTGTTAGGATAAGTATTAACGATTAAAAAGAAAGGGAAGCGCCTATAGGATACACTTTTACTCTGGTTTATTAAAGAGAAAATAGTATGACATACGACAAGTTCACTGATCAGATGCTGATTGATGCGTTTGTTGCTGGAGATAAAAGGTGTATCGAAGTCCTAATACAAAGATATAAGGAGAAAGTTTATTCTTATATCATTCTGAACATTAAAGATTCCAGTTTAGCAGACGATATATTTCAGGATACCTTTGTTAAGGTGATATCCTCGTTGAGGTCGCAAGTATATTCAGATGAGGGAAAATTCCTGTCGTGGGTGATAAGGATTGCTCATAATTTGATAGTTGACCATTTCCGTAATGAAAAGAATTATGGAACAACTTCCTGTGACGAAAACGAGTATGTGTTGAATTCTTATAGTCTGTCCGATTCCACTGTTGAGGACAGGATTGTGGATGATCAGATACTGAAAGATGTGAAAAAATTGCTCGATTATCTACCTCCTGAGCAAAAGGAAGTCGTGATGCTTAGACATTATGGCGACATGAGTTTCAAGGAAATTGCCGATCTTACAAATGTTAGCATCAATACAGCCCTAGGACGTATGCGCTATGCAATACTCAATTTGAGGCGTATAGTCGAAGAAAAGAAAATAATACTCACCAGGTAGTCTTTATACTCAAACACTCAATATCTTCTTGAAACATTCGCAGTGATGCGAATGTTTTTTTATTGTTGTGCGGATGAAATAATGCGTACCTTTGTGACGATGAAAATATAAGCAATGACCGACTACGATGTAATAATAATAGGTGCTGGTGCTTCTGGTTTGTTGGCGGCGATTTCGGCTTGCCAAAACGGGAAGCAAGTGCTTGTAGTGGAAAAGAATGCCAGAGTTGCACGAAAGCTCATGATTACGGGCAAAGGTCGTTGCAATGTGACAAATTCCGATGACATCAAGGGATTTATGGGCAACATTTATCCCGAACCGCGATTTTTGTATCCTGCATTCAAGTCGTTCTTTTCGTCAGATATCCTTGCAATGCTCGACGAGGCTGGCGTGGAGGTGGTGCTTGAGCGTGGTGGACGCTATTTCCCGGCATCGGGAAAAGCGGTTGATGTGGTCGATGCGCTTTTTGCAACTGCGCGTAGGGCAGGGACGAATTTCTTGTTTTCCACCATTGTAACTGATATTATTGTGGCGAATGGTGCTGTTTCTGGGGTGAAAGTCAAAAGCGAAAGTGGCGAAAAATCCTTGTTGGCCGACAAGGTTATTGTTTGCACGGGCGGCAAATCATATCCGCTAACTGGTTCTACTGGCGATGGTTACGATTTTGCGCGGAAATGCGGTCATTCGCTTTCCGAACCTCTTCCTGCTTTGGTGCCACTTGTCGGCAATGGCGATTTCTTTTCTAAACTCAAAGGGTTGAATCTCAAGAATATATCTGCATCGTTGTGGATTGATGGAAAGAAATCGCATGAGGAGTTCGGCGAACTCGAATTTACTGATTCTGGTGTTAGCGGACCAGTTGTTCTTACCATGAGTCGCTGGGCTGTGATTGCTTTGCACGAAAATCGCAAGGTGCGTTTGTCTATCGACTTGAAGCCTGCCCTTGACGAAAAGAAATTGGATGCACGTATTCTACGCGACCTCGATGCCAATGGCAAGACAAAGCTTAGGGCTTTGTTCCGTGAATGGCTACCTATGCAGATGATTCCTGTTTTCATTAATTTGGCAAGGTTGGATGCCGAAAAGATAGCTAGTCAATTGTCTGGTGATGAACGGCGTAGAATAGTTTCACTGATGAAGGATTTTGCCTTTGATATTGTCGGGCATCGCGATTTCAACGAAGCTATTATTACAAGTGGTGGCATTTCGGTTGATGAAATCAATCAGAAGACAATGGAATCTAAATTGGTGAAAGGTATGTTCTTCGCAGGCGAAGTCCTTGATGTCGATGCCAATACGGGAGGATACAATCTGCAGATTGCGTTTTCTACAGGTTGGCTGGCTGGTATGAGTATTAGATAAGCATCCTTGTTCGCTTTTTATATTCGGCATAGCCAGGTTTGTTATGTAGCTGGCGCTTTTCCATAAGCGGTATGCTGATTCCGAGGAATAAGGCCGTCATTGCTATCGGACAGCAAATAAACCAGTTGAACCCATTTAGCGATGCGTACATTATCCAGATGCCCCACCAGAATTGTATTTCTCCGAAATAATTTGGATGGCGTCCGTGTTTCCATAGTCCTACATTGCAGTATTGTCCGGGATGTGCGGCTCGAAAATCGTGAATCTGTTTGTCGGCGATAAGTTGAATGGTTGCGGATGACAGGCAAATTATAAATCCAAGCCATGTCAAGATATTGGCCGATGCGCTTGTCTCATAAAGCACTAGTCCTGGTAGCATGGCGGCAAATACAACCAGAGTTGGCACCATGTTCAATCCAAAGAAATTTACAAGGTGGAAAAGGGCAGGATGCAATTTGTTGCGATATTGTGAGTAACGCCAGTCTTCGTGCGCTATGCCGTGAAATGTAATCGCCCAGTTTCGTGTTAGGCGGAATCCCCAGTACCACGATGCAATAAGTATAAGAATTACGGGGAGCGACCATATATGGGTGTAAAAGCCCCAAAGTAGGAATGCGATTGGAGGGAAAACACTCCAGTACGGATCGTAAACCGAGACGTTTTCGTATAGTAGACCGAATGCCCAGACAACAATGGTGGTCAGTATATCGGCATAGAAAAGTGCCAATAACGGAGAAATTTGTATGTCAACGAGTTTTACAAATAAAATGGTTCCAGCTAAAGCGCCAATGATATATATTGCAGTAATAAGTGCTATACTGCATGATTTTGAATAGTCGCGTTTCATGATAGAAAAATTTGTCGCAAAAATACGACTTTTCTGCAATACGGACTAATTATTCTTCAGTCTGTCAAATGGGAGCCAGTCGTTGTGTTCGGGAGCGACGAGTTTTTTCTCAAACGAAGCTTTGAATTTCTTGAACCATTTCCATGTCACCTCTTTGCCATCGTATTCGCATTCGTGAGTCATTTTGTCGGTTTCCAGGTTGTACATCTGCATGTCGAATGCATGATGAGCGATAGAACTGTTTTCGATGACGTAGTATGCCGAGAAGAATGCGCCAGTTCCGGCAGGTCCCGATGTGCAAAGCACATTTCCGCTAACCGATGCAAACGACTTGAACCAAGTGGTGGCAATTATTTCGAGTTTGCCGTTGCCGTGGCAGAAGAAAGCGCCGTTTTCGCCGGCAGAGTCTTTTATCCATAGCTCCTTTATGCCATCGCCGTCAAGGTCGATAAGTCCGTATTCGAATTTCATATTCTTGTCGTCGCTATATTCAAGCACTGGGCATTCTTCGTTGAAAAGAGTTAGAATCTCATCATAATGCTGTGAGTAGAACTGCTCATCGGCGTTCAATGTGCTTTGTGCATTTAAGTAAGCCACAACAAGGATAGCGACAAAAAACAGCACCAACCTTTTCATATTATTCCTCCTTTGGCATGCAAAGTTCACCGATAATTCTGTTTATCTCATGGAAAGGTGCATTTTCCGGCCATTTCATGTAACCGTGAGAGTCGAATCTCTTGTCGCCGAACCTAACCGACACCGACCAGTTGTCGCCATCGAAGACATCGGTGGCATAATAATCGCGTTCCCATTTTTGCACATTGGCATCAACTAGCAGTTTGCCAACTGCAACAAGTTTTTCGCGTGGCACATCGCTTACTACATGTTCTTTGCATGGAATTGTGTCGTCTATCATCATCCGGAAGTTGCATTCCTTTATGCTTGCAGTTATAACACCGTCCTTTTCGTATATGCTATAGTCGTAGCGTTGTCCAGAATAGCCGTTTCCGACATGATACTGATAAAAAGTAAGGTCTTCGCCCTTTAGTCCGTCACCACTAAAGCAGAACGACATGCATGCGCCCAGCATCGCAACAAGCACGACTGCTATTGTAGTGTACAAAATCGCTTTTTTCATACAGCCATTGTTTATTATTGGTGCAAAGTTAATGAAAATTATTGGAGGGCGGCGAAGTTTTTTGGTTGAGATGAAAGACATTTATTAAATGTGTATATTTTCAGAAAACTGATTATATTTGCAGATGTAAATATGTAACGTTATGAGAAAAGTACTATTATCATTTTTGTCGTTGTTTTTTGTGCTTGTCGTTAATGCGCAAAACATTACTGTGTCGTTTACAGGAATTACGCAGAATGGCGAATACCAGAGGCTCGACAGCGTTGCAATTCACAACTATTCGCAGGGGTGGGACAGGACTGCCATATATCCCGACACCATAATGGTTGCAGTACTTAATGGAATTAGTGGTTCTGTTGCAAATGCCGAAATACTTTCATGTGCGCCGAATCCTTTTGATGGCGAAACAGATTTTGTTGTGCATTTACCGCAGGATGGTGCTGTTTCGATAAAAGTTTTTGATGTGTCGGGACGTATGTTTGTAGAATACAATGGTAACGCAAAGGCTGGTGCCAATATGTTTGTTATCAGTTTATTGCAGCCGGATGTCTATTTCCTTTCAGTAACGTCAAACGGAACTACGTCCACCATAAAGCTGATGAACATTGGTTCTGGCAATGCTGATCGTATTTGGAGCAAAGGCACAATGGCTAGCGAAAAGATTGTTGTCAGTGGTGATTTCAATCTTAACGATGTAATGAGATACACAGGCTATACTACATATAATGGTGTTCCGCGTACAAGTACGCCAGTGACTAAAGTGCAGACAGGAAGCGAGGACATATCCCTTGAATTTGATATTTTCCCTTGCCCACCTCCTTCGCTTACCGAAATAGATGTAGAAAGATGTGCTGCATATACATTGGGCGGCGAGACTTATACCGAAAGCGGAGATTATGTTTTGACATTACAAGATGTCCATGGCTGCGATAGCATTGTACTTTTGCATTTAACTATAACAAACAATGGCATTCCCGTGTATAGTGAGGTAGAGATAAATACCTGTGCCGACCCGTTTGTGTACAATGGTGTTACATATACCGAAAGTGGTGGCTATCAGCAGGTGTTTACATCGGCAAACGGTTGCGACAGCATTGTGCTGTTGTGGTTGCACTTGGGAACTGGTGTATATGACGAGCGCGATGGAAATTCGTACTGCTCCATTACTTTGGGCGAACAGGAGTGGCTCTCGGAAAATATGCGCTATCTGCCGAGTGTAAATTATCTGACTGATGCATCTGTCGCAGATGCGAGGTATTATGTATATGATTATGACGGTACGGATGTAAATGAAGCCAGGAATAATCCCAATTACAGCGAGTTTGGTGTTTTGTACAACTGGGAGGCGGCGCAGTCTGCTTGTCCTGCAGGCTGGCATTTGCCTAGCGATGCCGAATGGTCGCAATTGGAAGTGTATTTGCAGAACAGTGGCTTTAATTTTGACGATTATATTGATACGGATAACGATAGGGAAACGCATAATGTAATAGCTAAGTCGTTGGCATCGACTAGTGGTTGGGTTGATTCTGGAATAGTAAATACTCCAGGATGGTTGCAACCTAAGAACAATACAAGCAGTTTCAATGGTAAACCGGCAGGAATGAAAATTGCCACTTCTCATTTTCAAGCAAAAGGGAATTGTACTTGGTGGTGGACTTCTGATACAGAATATGGTGATTCTAATAGTGCGTGGGATAGGAGACTTAGATATGATTTGGAAGAGTTGAGCAAAACGCACAATCACAAGAGTGTTGGTGTTAGTGTAAGGTGTTTGCGAAATTAATTTGTTGATAATAATTGTAGATTATGAAAAAGATAACTTTGATATTGTCTGGTTTGTTGCTTGTGGTTGTTTCATTTGCACAGGATATAGTGATTTCGTTTACAGGTGTAAATGCCAATGGCGGTTACCAAAGACTCGATAGTGTTGTAATTCATAACTATTCTCAAGGATGGGAGCGTACTGCCGTTTATCCCGATACCACGATGATTGCAAGAATTACTGACATTGAAAATCATAGCATTGACAATTATATGCTTTCGTCAAATGTGCCCAATCCGTTCGATGGGAAAACCGAATTTGAACTCTCTGTACATGAGGTAGGCAATGTTTTGGTGTCAGTATGCGATATGGCAGGACGAAATTATGCAAGTTTTGACGGAAATCTTGATGCTGGAATACATCGTTTCGAAGTTGTGCTTTCTGAACCAAAGGTTTATGTACTGTCGGCTATTGTCAATGGCATGACGAGTTCCATCAAGATGGTAAATCTTGGCCATGGCAATGCAAATGCAATTGTTCATAAAGGCTATTCTGCTGAAAGTAAGATTGTCGTCAGTGGCGATTTCAATCTTAACGATGTGATGAAATACATAGGATATGCAACATATAATGGTGTGTTGCATACAAGTACACCAGTGACAAAAGTGCAGACAGGAAGCGAGAACATATCCCTTGAATTTGATATTGTTGATTGTTCAACTCCGTCGCTTACAGAAATTAATGTTGAAAGATGTGATGCATATACTTTGGGCGGAGAGACTTACACCCAGAGTGGCGATTATGTTCAGACTTTCCGCGATGCCAATGGTTGCGACAGCACTGTGCTTTTGCATTTAACTATCACTAATAATGGCGTTCCCGTGTATAGTGAGGTAGAGATAAATACCTGTGCAGATCCGTTTGCGTACAATGGTGTTACATATATAGAAAGCGGAGGCTATCAGCAGGTGCTTACTGCTGCAAACGGTTGTGACAGCATTGTGTTGTTGTGGTTGCATTTGGGTTCAGGAGTGTATGACGAGCGCGATGGAAATTCATATTGCTCCATTATGATAGGAGAACAGGAATGGCTGGCTGAGAATATGCGCTATCTGCCGAGTGTAAATTTTTATAGTGATGCTTCTGTTGTTGATGCTAAATATTATGTGTATGGATACGATGGGGAGGATGTTGAGGCAGCAAAAGAGAATCCGAATTATGCAGAATATGGAGCATGGTACAATTGGAAGGCAGCTCTGACGGCATGTCCTGCCGGTTGGCATTTGCCTAGTGATGACGAATGGACTGAGCTTGAGGTATATCTTCAGAACAATGGCTATAATTTTGATGATTATATTGATACAGATAGCGATAGGGAAACGCATAATGTAATTGCAAAGTCGCTGGCATCGACTAGTGGCTGGGTGGAATCTGATGTTGAGAACACTCCGGGATGGTTGCAGCCTAAGAACAATACAAGTAGTTTTAATGGGAAACCTGCTGGTCATAGATGGGTTGATTCCCAATTTATGGGAATTGGCCTATATGGTTTTTGGTGGTCTTCTACAACTCAATCTGGTGATAATAACAGTGCATGGGATAGAAAGATACATAATGATGGTGTCGCAATGGGAAAGACACGCAATAGCAAGACGCTTGGTTTTAGTGTAAGGTGTTTGCGAAATTAATTCATCTGATATTGATTGTATTTTGTCTTTTCGGCTCAAATCGAATGTCTTTTTCTTCTTTTTCGGTTCATGAGTGAGCCGATAATATTGAAAATTTTAGTATTTTTGAGCCGATTTTTTTTGACTACTTATGGATTCGGATAGAGAAATACTTCAGTTCCTGCATTATCATCCTGAAAGTTCGCGAGATGAGATATTTGCTGGGGTTTCATTTGATTGTAGTGATGCTACATTGAAGAGGAAAATTGCTTCAGCGGTTGATTCTGGATATATTGTTGTCACTGGAAAAGGCCGGGCAACGCGTTATTCGTTATCCGCTTCGGCCCACTTGCTGATGCCTTTGAATCTGGATACATATTTTGCCAAAGATATTGATGAACGCGTAGTACAAAAGGGTTTCAACTTTGACTTGATTAATGAGCAGTTGCCGAAAGTTTTATTGTTTTCGGATGATGAACTTGCAAGGTTGAATGATGCGCAGTCACTATTTTGTAAGCATTTGTCAGAAATGACAGAAGGAGAACAGCGGAAGGAGTTTGAACGGCTGGGAATTGATTTCAGTTGGAAATCTTCGCAAATTGAGGGTAACACGTATTCTTTATTGGAGACCGAGAGGCTTTTGCGGGAAAGCAAGACTGCCGATGGAAAATCCAAAGAGGAGGCCGTTATGCTATTGAACCATAAGTATGCATTGCGTTTTATCCTTGATAATCCCGATTATCTTGAAGAACTGACTATAGGTCGTATCGAGGACATTCATACGATTCTTACTCAGGATTTGTCTGTTGACAAGGGAATTCGTCATCGTCGTGTTGGCATCACTGGTACAAATTATCGCCCGCTCGACAACGAGTTCCAGATTCGAGAGGCATTGCGTGATATGTGTACTCTTATAAATAATAGGAACAATGTGTTTGAAAAGTCGTTGTTGGCCTTGCTTCTTTTAAGTTATATACAGCCATTTATGGATGGAAATAAGAGAACTGCTCGTCTTGTCGCAAATGCATTGCTGATGGCAAATGGCTATTGCCCAATATCGTTCCGTACTGTTGACACAATTGATTATAAGAAGGCGATATTAATATTCTATGAACAGAATAATTTGTACGCATTCAAGGAAATATATATTTCGCAGTTTGAATTTGCGGTAAGAGAATATTTTTGATGTTCGGTAAAGTTATTAACTTTGCAGTTTGTTTACAAGCCTAAAAGGTATATGTCGAAAATAAAATTCATATTCGATTTAGACGGGACGATAACTTCCGAGGAAACTTTGCCCTTGATGGCAAAGCATTTCAATGTGCAGGAAGAAATCGAACAGCTTACGCGCGAGACTATACAGGGCGACATCCCGTTTGTGGAAAGCTTTATACGCCGCGTTTTCATACTTGGTAAACTGCCCGTCGATGAGGTTGCAAATTTGTTGGAAAATGTAAATATGTATCCGGAACTTGTTGGCTTTATCCGTGAGCACAAGGAACAGTGCGTTGTCGCAACGGGAAACTTGCTTTGCTGGTCGGAAAAGTTGCTTGCTAGACTTGGTTGCGAGGCTTATTGCTCCGATGCTATTGTCGAGAACAACAAAGTTGTAAAGCTGACTAAAATTCTGCGCAAGGAAGTCGTGGTGGAGAAGTACCAGGAAGAAGGATACAAAGTGGTTTACATTGGAGACGGCAACAACGACATGGAAGCTATGCGTGTGGCCGATGTGGCAATAGCGGTAGGAATGACGCACTCTCCGTCGAAGAGTATTTTGCCTATAACTAATTATTTGATTTTTAATGAGAAAGCCTTATGTCGTCAGTTAAATCAGTTGTTATAAGTTGTGCGGGAATAGGTTCGCGTCTCGGATTGGGACAGACAAAGGCCTTGATTAAGATAAACGGCAAGTCGTTGATTGCTTGGCAGTTGGAATTGTTTAAGGATGTCGAGGATGTCCGCATTGTTATTGGCTATCAGGCAAACGACATAATAGAGGAAGTGCTGAAGCACAGGAAGGATGTGGTGTTTGTTTACAATCACCGTTATTTTGAGACAAAGACTGGTGCAAGTTTCTATCTGGGTGCTGTCGATGCAAAGGAATATGTGCTTGAATGGGACGGCGACCTGCTTGTTCACCCCGACGATGTGAAGAAAATATTAGCCACCGATGGCGAATTTATCTGCTATGCCGACAAGAGTTCCGACGAGGCTGTGTTTGTGCAGACCGACGAGAACGGCGATGTGCTTGCCTTTTCGCGCGAGACTGGCGACTACGAATGGACTGGACCGGCCTGCATAATGAAGCGCAAGGTACAATATTCGTCGGGTAATGTGTTTAACCAGCTTGAACCATATTTGCCGATGAAAGGCATAAAAGTAAGAGCTTACGACATAGATACTTACGACGATTATAAGAGGGTAATGGAAATAACAAAGAACTGGTAGTTATGGTTGTTGGTGTAATAGGTGCGGCAGGAGTAGCGGCGACAAACAAGCTTTGCGAATTGATAGAGGAGAAATATACCAGGAATGGTGCGTTTCGCGACTGCCATCATCCCGAAATGATTATCTATCAGGCGACACAGGCACCATCTAGAAGTATGTATCTAGAAGGTAAGGGTCCAAGTTATATCGACGACTATGTGAATGTAGGAATCAAACTGAAAAATGCTGGAGCCGATACCATATGCATGTGCTGCAATACAGCTCATTATGCTTTGCCGGAAATCGAAAGCAAGGTAGGCGTGAAATTCATAAATCTTATCGCAGAAGTTGCTTTGAAATGCAAGCAGTTAGGAGCGAAAAGGGTAGGGCTTGTTGCTTCTGATGGATGTCTTGGCGGAAAGGTTTACGAGCGTTACTTCGCAGAGATTTGTCCCGAAGTAGAGCTTGTCTATCCCGAACCTATGGCGCAGAAGAACGTTACAAAAGGAATCTGCAATGTAAAGAATATGCACAGGTTTGATGCTTTGTCTTCGCCCGAAAGACCTGCTCGGATATTTGAGGAAGTCCGCGTTCATTTGCTTGAAAAAGGTTGCGATACCGTTGTGATGGGGTGTACCGACATTAGGGTGGATTATCATTCTGATGATGCAAATGTTATTGATTCTCTTGAGGTTCTTGCCGACAAGATATACGATTTGACAAAAGATTACTATGGAAAATAAGGAAGCATTGGATTTTTTTGAGCGCATGTCTCAAAATACAAACGACCAGAAGTCGGTAAAACTTGCAAATGCAAGCGACTTTTCGCAGATGGATGCCGATTTTATTTTGAAATACAGCAACGCTAATACCGAGATACTTGACTTGGGTAGTGGAACAGGGTTGGTAGTTAATAAAATTTACGACAAGGTTAAGCGAATTGTTGCGGTTGAGCCTTTTGAGTCGTTTACAAAATTTATAGTAAAATCTTCCAATGTTGAAATTGTAAATCATACATTCGATGACTACACACCAAGCAGTAGCCTTTTTGATTTGATTACCATATTCGGAACCATGCATTATTTCAACGAGGAAGAATCGGTGAAGATTTACACCAAGTATTTCGGTAATCTTAAGAAAGATGGTAAAATAATTATAAAGAACCAGTTTGGTGTAACAGAGGATGTTACTGTTGAAGGTTATTCAGAAGAACAGAAAACCAACTATTTTGCACAGTACAGGCATATCGACAAGGAAGTGGCTAATTTGAAGAAAATAGGATATTGCAATATTGAAGTTGCAGATATTTATCCGCCCGAGTGCAATAGGTGGACGAATACTCATTTCTACGCAATAGTGGCAGAAAAATAAAACTGATGCTATGAGAAAATTTTTAGTGAAGATTGCTTCTGCCTTGGGCATATACAAGTTTATTGTAAAGAAAGCGAACAAATATATCGAAAAGAAGGAAGCCAAGGCAATAAAGGAAAGAGGTATTGATGTCCTTGCAAAGGTAGATGCAATGATGCGCGAGCGCAATATCAAGGTGTTTTTCTGCTTTGGACTTTTGCTTGGCGCATATCGTGAAAAAGGATTCATTCCGTACGATTTCGACATTGACCTTGGTATGCTCGCATCCGAACGCCCTGATAACATCATCGATATATTCAAGGAAAATGGCTTTACTTTTTTAAAGCAGTCGTATATCAAATCAAATGGACGCATTACAATTGACCAGTTCAAATACGATGGCGTTCCTATTGACATATATTACTATTATGACTTTGACGAACAAAGAATAGCTTGCAGTCCCCCGCGAAAGCACGAATTCAAGGATTGGCGTACGGCAAACGAAACCGATGGATTCCCAACTTTTATTTTTCCAGTAGAGAGAACTGAATTTGAGGAAGTTGAGTTCCTTGGACATAAATTCTACATGGCAGCTAAGGCTGAATCGTGGCTACGCGATATTTATGGAGAAGATTTTATGACACCAGTGAAGAATTGGACAGAAAAAACTCGGAAAACTTGTATCATTGCGTCTCCTGAGCGTCAGTACAGAAGGCTTGATTTGTAGGACAGCCCCTTTGTCACATTCCTTCTAAACTTCCACATTACTTTTGCCACTTGCAATCTGAATGTAAGTGTGTAGTAAATGGCAAGCACTATTGTTCCACACCATTTTACAAATTCTTGAAAATGACGCTTGTGCAGGCTTCGCTTACCTGCGGATGTGCAGCGTATCCTTTCGCTGATGCCAACACCTAGGCCTACTCGCTCTATGTATTCTTCTGTTGTTCTTGATTCGGGAATAAGGTGTTCTATTTCAACATCGGGGAAATAGTAGATTCCCAGCCCCAAGCCTTTTATTTTGAGGAAAATGTCTTTCTCTTCGCCGCCAAGAAGAATGCTTCCGGTACGACCAAGCTCGGTGTTGAAATAGCCGCTTTTTTCGAGGCATTGCCTTTTGAATCCCATGTTTGCACCAATCGGGTACTTGCGTTTGCCGTATTTTTGCGTCTTGTCGGGGCAGTTGGTTGCCGAAATCAACGAATACATCCATCGATTAAGCCACTTGGGAGGATGTCCTGCTTCGAATCGTGGCGTTATCTTTCCGCCGAAAGCCATCAGGTCCGGCGTATTGTCGAGGTTCGTCTTTAGATTTCTAATGTAATCGGACTTTACGACAACATCATCGTCAAGAAAGACAAGGAAGTCGCCCTGGCTTTCGGCTATGCCCTTGTTGCGGGCAAACGAAAGCCCTTGCTTGCTTTCGGTGCAGTACCTTAAATTGACATTGGGAAAATTCGCAGTAAACTGCTTGCATTTTTCTTCGGTGTCGTCGGTGCTGTTGTTGTTGACGAGTACGATTTCGTATTCGTTGCGCGGAAAGTCGTTGCTGGCGATGCTTTCGAGAGCATCGTATAGGTAGTTGGCTCGGTTGTATGTGCAGACGATTATCGAAATCATAGAATCGTTTCCTTGAACATTTCGGCAACGGCAAATTCCGAATATTTTTCAAGAAAAATCTTCCTTGAATATTCGTTGAATCTCGGTCGTGGATTTTGGGCAAAGTCGTTTAGCAGAGCGATAAATTCTTCTGCCGTATTGCACTCGCCACCGACTTTTTGTGTCACAACATCGTAACCTTCGAAAGCTTCACTTGTGCCAATGATATTTTTGCCGTGCATAAGCGATTCGCAGGTCTTTACCTTCATTCCGCTGCCCGTAAAAATTGGCAGTACCATAATGTCGGCTTCGGCAAAATATGGTTGCAAGTCGGGTGCATCGCTCACGATTTCAATGTTTTTCAGCAATTCGGGTTCGATTTCCTTTAGTTTCGACATTCCCTTGCCTACTATCTTCATTTTTATCTTTACCGATGGAAGCACATTGCGGACAAACCATATTATGCCATCGTTGTTGGGCTTGAAGTACGAACCGAGAAACATGCAAACGGGAACTGGCGAGGTGTTCGCATCGGTGCGCTCGCTGTCGGCGAATTTGTCTGCAAGAGCGATTGGAATTGTCGAATCGGCGGATCTGCCGTACCTTGATTTTATTTCTTGTCCGTCGCGCTCGTTCAAAACGATTATCCTGTCGGAATATTGGCACGAAAAGCGGTCGTTGCTATCGGCGCATTTTACTGCAAAAAAGCGGGGCAGTCTCTTGTTCGCTAGCTTTGCTTCGAAGTACGGCACTTCCACATTATGGAAAAATGTAATAATCTTGCCTTTGTATCCCGACTTTTTTAAATCACGGGCAATTATTCCGAAAACACTTCTGTCAATAAACACATAGTCGTAAGACTTTGCTATCGAAACAATGTCCTTGACTCGTTTTGAACTAAGCCCGTAGAAATAGCCGAACAACGACAATATTCCACTTTTGATGATAGTCCAAAGGCTTTTCTTTTTTATTTGTTCGTGGACATAATAGGTTTTTATGTTGTCTTCGCCAAGCAAATCCGACAAGGCGGTGTAGTTGCGCCATGTGCATACTTCTCCGCCTTCCGGGATTCCTTCCGATTTTTTGTAGCGTATGAACAATAGGTTGCTACTCATGGCACTATGCTTCGTTTTCCTTGACCGTTAAAGGGTTTGTTATGCATTAGCGGTAGCTTTTTTCTTCCTGTACTGCATGAAAATCACTCCTGCAATTACCAATGCGAGCAGTACCGAGAATGCAATCGAAACGCCATCCCAGACCTTTATCATCGGAGCTTCGTTTACAAACTCAATTTTGTGCTGTCCTGCAGGGATAATCATTGCACGAAGTATGTAGTCGGCACGGAAATATTCTGCTGGCTGACCATCGATATATGCTTTCCAGTCGGGTTCGTAGTAAACCTCAGAGAAGATAGCCAACTGATCCTTGCTGGAGGAAGTGCTGTAAACCAAATAATCAGGATTGTATGGTTTCGCATGTGTCATTTCGATGACGGCTGTGGTGTCGCGCGACAGATTTTTGCCCTCTACGTAGCTTGCAAAATTGGGTGCTATAATTGCAGTGTCGGCGGGGGAGAAGTCGTTGAGCGCTAGAATCTCTGCATTTGCATCATCCACTATCTGGCAACCATCTACAAACCATGCATTTCCGAGTGCTGCAGGGTTGCGTTGCACCATGCTCGAACCTTGTTGGTCGGGAACGATGAAGTATCGCGCGTTGAGCATATTTAGTACATTCATGTTCAGTTCGCCCATCATGTAGAAGTCGATGAGGTCCTGGTAGCGACGCAGTTTTGCTCCGTGGTATCCGCCAATAGAGTGGTGGAATGCCGAGGTGCGCGAGTCGTTGAATGTGCTGGTGGCAAGGTTCATAACACGGAAATCCTTGTCGCCGAAACGCTCTGCTAACAGGTCGATTGTCTTGTCGTTTTCGGTCGGACTTAATTGCATTTCCTTTTTCGAAACATAGCTGTCATCGTTAAGATAACGGCGGTCAACTGTCCAAAGGTCAAAAACAACTAGCAAGGCAATGACTGCGGTTGTTACGATAAAAGCAACTTTTTGTTTCTTTTCCTTGTAACTGATTGCGAAGAACAATGTTGCAGCCGAAAGAAGTATCAGTATTATAGAACGCCACGAGTCGGCAGTAAACAAGTCCTGTCTGTCCTGAATGAATATTTCTTGGATTCTAGGCCAGCCATCGCCATATTGTGCAGCCATTTGCTCGTCGACAGCACCAGCAAACGAGAACGAACCCGACATAATCAATACGATGAGGATTATGCCGCAAGTGATTCCTGTCGATGCATACAAGGCAATTTTTAGCTTTTTCTTGTCGATTTCGTTGCCGAAAATGTTTTTCAATGCCAGAATTGCCATCATTACCATTGCTACATTGGCAATAACAAGGCTCATGGATGGGGTGCGGAATTTGTTGTACATTGGCAGGTGGTCGAATAGGAATCCGTTTACACCCATTAGATTCTTGCCCCACGATAGGATTATTGCCATTATTGTTATGCCAAGCAGCCACCAGCGTTCCGGTCCTTTTACGATGAAAATTCCAAGAATGAACAGGAAAACTATTATAGCTCCGAAATATACTGGTCCCGATGTAAACGGCTGGTCGCCCCAGTAGAGCGGTGCATTCTTGATTTTGAAATTCTTGTATGTTTCGGTTGACTTGTCAACTGGTTCGTTTGAACCTCCGCCGTAGCTGCCAGGAACGAGCAATGTGTAGGTTTCTCCGATTCCGTAGCTCCATGCAAAGGCGTAATCCATGTTTAGTCCAACTTTGTTCTTGTTGTCAGAATGTTCGATGTCGCCAGATAGAGATTCGGGAGTAACGGTAATTTCGGAACCGCCACGCATGGTATATCTGGAATATTCCACGTTCATCATAAGCAGACGGGCATTGCCGCCAATGGCGAAGATTGCGCCTATCAAAAGTACGCCAATTGCTTTCCCAAATTGCTTGAAAGTCTTGTCTTTTATTGTGTAAATTAGGTAAACCAAGCCTAGTATTAGTACCGAAAGCAATGTGTAGTATGTTATCTGCAGGTGGTTGAATGCAATCTGGAAACCAAGCGCTATAGTGAAAAGTATTCCACCTATTAGATATTTTTTCTTCAGTGTCAGTATTATGCCGCTGAAAATAGGAGCCACCATTGCTAAAGCCCAGGCTTTTGAAATATGTCCTGCTTCAATAATTATTATATTGTAGCTGCCTAGTCCAAAGGCAATTGCTCCTACGAGGCTTAGCCACGGATTTACGCCAAGTGCTACGAGACAGATGTAAAATCCTATGAGATAAAGGAATAGTACACCAATGTTTTCTGACCAGCCCAACCAATATAGGTCGAAGATTTCTTTGGCTCTAAAAATTGATTCCTGTGGTTTGTTGGTAATCTGGTAAGTCGGCATTCCGCTGAACATTGCACTGTTCCAGTGTGTGTAAGTGCCTGTTTCCTTCAGAAAATCCTTCTGTTCCTTCACCATTCCCTGCCAGTTGCGCGTGTCGCCCTGATTGAGAACTTTGTTGCTGGTAACTAGCTTGTCGAAAAACAGAATGGAAATAAGAAAGAATATGATTACTATTCCAGTGTGTGTAAGAATGTTTTTTACTATAGGTTTCATATCAAATCTTGATGTTACAATTGAAATACAAAGGTAATGCTTTTTTGCTTTATTCCGTTAGGTCGGCAATGATTTCCCTAATGGGTCTAACCTTGTGGACATGCTCTATTGAAACTCCTGCGCACCACACAGTTTTATAGGTAGCCTTGAAAGCGGAGTTGTAGAGTTTTTTCATTCCTGCCTTCATCATTACAGATTTTGCAAACTTTTTCAGGGCGGAGTTGCCATTGACAAGTCTTTCCCAAATGTTTGGCTTGTTGCCAATTTGTTGGAGGTATGGAGTATTTATTACCGCTGTGGGACTGCCCGAAAGTTTCCGAGTCATGACAATGTCCTTGGCGCCATATTCTACTACGGCTTTCTTGTATTCGTCAGAGACCTTGCATTCCTCACTGGCTATGAAAATTGTGCCGACAGAAACCCCTGCCGCACCCATCGATATTGCGTTGTCAACATCCTGCTTGCGAGCGATACCGCCTGCATATATTATCGGTGTTTGGCAGTTGGCAACGAGTTCGGGCATCAACTTTTCGGGGGGGAATATTCCTGAATGACCGCCAGCTTTTGAGTTGACTGCGATAATAGCATCGGCACCAAGGCTTTCGACTTTTTGGGCAAATTTCAAGTCAACTACATCGCAGAAAACCTTGATTCCATTTGCGTGTGCCATTTCGATTGCCTGTTTTGGGTTGCCGAGTGATGTTATAATGAAAGCTGGTTTGGCATTTATGATTTCGGCAAGTTGCTGCTTGTAGCGTGTGTTCGACTTGTTGACTACCAAGTTGATGCCGAAAGGCTTTGTTGTTTTCTGCATAATGTTGGCAATGGCGCGTGCAAGTTCTCCTTTTTTTCGGTAGTTTGCAGCAGGAATCGCAGCTGTAATGCCACATTCTAGGGCGGCGACAACCATTTCCTCGTTGCTAACCAGAAACATGGGAGCCATGATTATTGGATGTTCAATATGCAATATGTCGCACAAAGTTGCCATTTTTATAGTTGCAGGGTATTGTTGTTCTCGTTTTCTGTTGCCTCGAAATATTCGTCAACTAGTAATTTGTCGCCTGTAGCGGCGGCAACAGCAAGCTGGTCGCAACGGTTGTTGTATGGATTGTCGGCATGGCCTTTTACCCATACGAATCTGACTTTGTGTTGCTTGTATATTCTTATGAACCTAACCCATAAGTCTGGATTCTTTACATTCTTGAAATTTTTCTTTATCCATCCCGACAACCAGTTCTGATTTATGGCATCGGCTACATATTTAGAGTCGGTGTAGATTGTCACAATGGAGTTCGGAATTTTTAGCATTTCGAGGGCGGTGATAACGCCAAGCAGTTCCATGCGGTTGTTGGTTGTACGGCGGAATCCACAGGCTACATCCTTGCGGTGTTGTCCGCTCATAAGCACAATGCCGAAACCACCAGGACCTGGGTTTCCTCGTGATGATCCATCTGTATAGATGGTTATTACAGGTGGTTGTGGCGTTTGTTTTTCCTCCGGCATTACCTTGCAATAAGAACCTTTTCGGTTACGCTGTGTCCGTCGATGTTCATATTTACGAAATACAGGCCTTCGCTGTAGCTACTAACGTTGATTCTGATTTCACCCTCGCTACTGTTGCAGTTATGCATGCCGACCTTTCTGCCAAGCATGTCGTAGATGTCGATGGTAATGTCTTTGCCGTATTCCACAGAGCCAAGGTTGATGTTGACAATGTTGTTTGCCGGGTTAGGGAAGATGCTTATTTCGTGTTCGGCAGCATAGTCCTCAACATCAACGATGCATGTTACGGGGCGAATTGCGGATGAAGTTCTTACACCGAATTTTTCGTAAGCAGTGTTCCATGTATCACCATCGTTGCTTACATACAGGGTGTTTGAACCTGACGTACTTCTGTTTGGTGCAACGCTTACTACAAACCATTCGCCATCGCCGTCTGAGTTGGTGCCGTTGTAGTTGATTTTGTATCCGGCATAGAATGGACCATTTACTTCAACAGGGTCATCAAACTCAACTACATAGTTGTAGTTTTCGGGAATGTCGCGCAGATATACTTTCTTTTCGGCAAGAATTGTTTCGGGATGTTGCGTATTGCCGTCCCAAATGTAGAATGTGACGGTTGAGTTATATGAGCCGGTCTGTGATTTAAATACAGGAACAATAATTGCGTCAACCTGTTCGAATGAGTACTGGTTGAACTTGTCTGCATAATACTTGGTTCTCTGTCCGTTATGACCGCCAATGTATCCCCATGAACCGGTAACAGTTGGGCTACTTGGTATTTCGTTGGGGCGTATGTTTGTTATTGTATCGCAGTACATCGGTACAGGACCGGAAAATACCATTATATAGTCTTCCTTTGTTATAGAAGTTACTCCACATTCGTTTGAAACAGAGTGGAATACATCGTAAAATCCCGCAGCATTGTATTCTATTCCATTAATAATGTTAGCGGTTGCCGCTGTATGGGGGTATCCACCTTCAAATTCCCATGTCCATGCTGTAGGATTGTTGGTTGATCTGTCCTCGAAATAAACCTTTGTACCTGAGCGGATAAGGCGTGGTGCGGCAACAAATTCGGCTTCTGGTATAGCTACACAAGGGTCGGTTTCGGCGACTGTAATATAGTTTGTTCTACGCAGTGTGTCCATGCCCATGTTGCTTTCGATAACAAGCTCTACATCGTATGTTCCAGGCATCGGGAATATTATGCCGGTTGGATTTTGTACGTTCGAAGTAGTAGGAACAGCACCTTCGAAGAACCAGTGCCAAATGTAAGGATTACCAGTGCTTCTGTCGGTGAAGTTTACTGCGTCGCCAGGTGCAATATAGGTTCTGTCGACCATGAAATTTGCTTCAGGACTTATTGTAGCTTCTGGGACTACGTTGATGTAGAAGTTTTTGGTTTCAGTATCGCTGTTTCCGTTCATGTCGGTTACGGTGAGTTCAACATTGTATATTCCGACATGTGGATAGGTTATTGGTGCTGGGCGTTCATCGGTTGATGATGAAGGCATGCCACCTTCGAATGTCCATTGGTATGATGCGAATGGACCGTTTTGTGATATGCTAGTGAATTGCACAATATTGTTGGCCGGGATAGTCGTGTAGTTTGCCGTAAAGTCGGCAATTGGAGTTTCGGTGTTTGGAAGTACCGTTATGCATTCGGTTACGATTTCCGTATTGACCATAGCGCCGTTTTGCACTTCGAGGATTACTGAGTATACGCCCGGATGGTAGTAGCAGATGTCCTGAGGGTGCTGTTCGGTTGAGGTTGGGGTTTGTGCGCCCTCGAATGTCCACTGCCAGTGGGTCGGGTTTCCCGTTGTCATGTCGGTGAAATATACGCATTCACCAGCGATAATTTCGTATGATGATACGAGGAACTGCGCATCAAGTCCTGCCTTGCTGTTTCCCTTTTGCGCAAATATGTTGCACGATAGCACTATTAATGTTGCTAATACTATGATTCTCAATATGTCTTTCATCTGCATTTTGTTTTGAACAATGAAAATAAAATATCAAATTGCAAATATAGTAAAATTTAAAAATTCAATGATTTGAAAATTCAAAAATTTGATGATTGTAGCGGCGCAATGCTTTGCGCCGATTGCAATGATTTGCACCGGTTGCAATGATTTGCACCGATTGCAATGATTTACACCGATTGAGACGCAAGATTTTGCGTCTGTACAGATTATCAAATCCATTATCCATTATCCATTGTTCATTGTTCATTGTCCATTGTTCATTGTTCATTGTTCATTGTTCATTGTTCATTAAATTGATTATCTTTGCGTAGCAAATTATTCCGCCTAATATTAGCGGAAATGTTTTTGTAATTGATTTATGCAGAACAAATTAATCGACGAGGCAATACAGCAATTCATGTCGTTGCCGGGGATAGGGCGTAAGACGGCACAGCGTTTTGTGCTTCATCTTTTGCGGAAGTCGCTGGATGATGTTACGAATTTTACGACAACCATACAGCGCATGAAGGAGGACACCAAGTTTTGCCGCGTGTGCAACAATATTTCAGAGAACGATATTTGTGAGGTTTGTGCCAATCCTCGTCGCGACCAGTCGACTATATGCGTTGTGGAAAATATAAACGATGTGATGGCAATTGAAGCCACATCGCAGTACAATGGTGTGTATCATGTGCTTGGCGGAGTCATTTCGCCAATGGATGGTGTGAGCCCCAGCGACTTGCACATTTCCGACTTGATTGAGCGTGCATCTGCTGGCAATATAAGCGAGATTATCCTTGCCTTGCCGACAACTATGGAAGGCGAGACCACCAATTATTTCATAAACAAAAAGTTACAGCAGACAGGTGTTAAAGTTTCCGTTATTGCAAAGGGAATTGCGGTAGGAGAGGAGTTGCAGTACACCGATGAGGTTACGCTTTCGCAAGCAATAAAGAACAGAAAACCGTTTGAATAGTTTGGGCTGACGCCTGTTTCTGGTTTCAAGTTTAACGTTTCAGGTTCAATGTTTTTTCTGGGTTTCTATGGGCTTCGCCCGTTTCATGTAGAGTCGTGGCGCGTCGCGACTGTACAATGTTTCCGTTTCAATGGGCTAAAGCCGTTTCTTATTGAAAAGCGCCATGGTACGATTGTTCAAAATTCAGAAAAAAAGTCGCTACGCGAGAACGGCGAAGCCATCAACGAAGTTAAATCTTACAAATTGGAACAAACCTTTAGCTCACGAAGCGAAGCAAGTAATATGACAAATCCTATTTGTTGAATTTGGAATAGATTTGTTGAATTTCTGCCCGTCAGGGCACTATAATAAGATTCTTTTGCCAGTCTGGGCACTAAAAAAACAAAAAAGCCCCGCAAAATGCGAGGCTTTTAAATTTATCGTTATTGTAAAATTACTTTACAACATTCAGTTTTACAACTTCAGCGTCAACCTTTACGAAGTAGGTTCCGTTTGCGAAGTTGCTAACGTCGATAGTCTGGTTAGCAGCAGCATTTTCGATGCTTGCAACAACCTGACCGAGAGAGTTGATAACAACGATGTCCTTACCTTCTGCATTAGCAATGGTTACCATATCGCTAGTTGGGTTAGGATATACAGAGATAGCTTCTGCAATGTTTTCTTCTGCTGAAGTAGATATTAATAATGAAAAATCATCAACGATGAAGTAGTAAGCATCGTAGCTTGTGCATTTGATAGCAATTTTAATTGTCTGGTTTGCATAATCACCCAATTCTACAGTTACTGTTTCAAATTCTGGGAACAATGTTGTAGTTTGTGCTTCAGATTT
>JBGUHW010000184.1:0-8830 GCA_045112395.1 Bacteroidales bacterium | reverse complement strand
TGTACACAACCGAAAGTATGATGGCTTTTCCCTTGAGCAGATGCTTGAATATGCTTTCGCGGTATCCGAAGCAGCACGCCTCGTTGGTCATGTACTGGATGTCACCCGAATCGAGGTGCAGAAACTTTACACGATGGATAAATTGGCGTGCTTCGGCTCCGTAGGCACCAATATTTTGTACTGCACTTGCGCCAACTGTTCCGGGAATATACGATAAGTTTTCAAGTCCGTAAGCTTTGTTTTCGATGCACCATTCCACAAACTCGTCCCATATTTCGCCTGCCTGTGCCTCTACGAAAATGTTGTCGTTGGTTTCGTAAACAATTTTTCTACCTTTAGTGGCAGGATGTATTATTGCGCCATCAAAATCTTTGGTAAACAATATGTTGCTGCCTCCACCAAGAATAAAAAACTTGAAATCGGCATCGTTTCTGTGTAGACGGATGAAATCGAAGAGTTCGTTGTCTGAGTTGTATTCGAAGAAAGTGCTGCATTGGGCATTTATGCCGAATGTATTGTATTCCCGAAGGTTGTAGTCGTGTTCTAGTCTCATCGAAATTATTTTTTGCAAAAATAACATGAAAATGATTCATAGCGACATTACTTTCCGATTTTGTGAGTGCGTTTTGTGTGTTGTTGAATTTTCTGTTTGAAAATTTTGCCTTTCGAAATTTGTGTGAAGGTAAAAAAGTGTTATTTTTGTACTATTGTTTTAATAAAAGATATTATGAAGAAGAGTGTAATTTCATTGTGCGTATTATTCGCGATGTTGTCGTTGGTCGCATTTGTCGGTTGTGACAAGTTTTTGAAGATAGTGACCGTTAAGACAGAGCAATGTTCAAATCTTAAATCGACATCTGTTGTACTGAAGGGTACTGTTGTCGCTACTGGCGGTGGTGATTCTGTTGACGAGCGTGGCTTTTATTATGGTACATCCAAAAGTTTGAAAGATGCGCTGACGATAGAATGTGGTGCTGGCGGTAAAGGCGCTTTCGAAGCCAAGGTGATGGGACTTCAGCCAAATACCAAATATTATTATAAGGCATACGCCAAGAATGATGATGATATGGATGTCGGTGATGTTATGGAGTTTACAACATTTGATCTTGATTTTACATTGGAAACATTGGCACCTCAAAGATTGTCGCAGGGTAATGTTGTATTGAATGGAAGTTATGACAATAAGGAAAACCTGAATATAGAGAAAGTTGGTTTCCAGTATGGTTTGCGTGGCGATTTTACCGATGCTACAGCTGTTTATGCCGCTAATATAGCTACACCATTTTCTGTAACATTGGAAAATCTTCCGAGAGGAACCTACTATTGCCGTGCTTTGGTTCAGGCAGAAGATTCAACGATTATTTTGTATGGTAATTCTCAGGCGTTCGACTCGTATGAACATGTAGCTACTGTAGTGACAACGGGTGATGCAACTAATGTAACATCAACGTCGGCACATCTTTCTGGTACAGTCACAGGTGAAAATATCGATGCAAAAGGTTTCTATTGGAGTACTAATTCTGATTTCTCCGATTCAACACAAACAAGATTTGGGCAGGGCCTAGGAGATGGTTCTATTTCTGGAACATTGAACGATCTTTCTCCTGCGACGACATACTATTATAAGGCATACGCAATATATACTAGCGAGGGAGAAAGAAGAGAGGCTCTCGGTGAAAAGAAAAGTTTCACAACATTGCAGGCAAAGTAGTTTGAATCTATATGATATTGTCGGTCGGATTTTTCCGACCGATTTTTTTATATGCTTATCTTTAATGCAGTATTGCAAAATTTTCAAAAAGTGACTAAATTTGCAATCTAAAATTTGACGAATGAAGTGTATAGGTTTTGCCTGCGACCATGCAGGATTTGAATTGAAGACTTTCCTTATGGAATATATGAAGCAGAAAGGCTACGAAGTAAAGGATTTCGGTACCTACTCTGCTGAAAGTTGCGACTATCCCGATTATGCACATCCGCTTGCAGCAGCTGTCGAGGCTGGTGAATGCATAGGTTTTGCAATCTGCGGAACCGGCAACGGCATAAGCATGACCGCCAACAAGCATCAGGGTGTGCGCTGTGCTTTGTGCTGGGATGTCGAAATTGCCGCTCTGGCCCGTCAGCACAACGATGCAAACATCTGCGGAATGCCAGCTCGTTTCATATCAAAGGAACTGGCAGTCGAAATTGCCGAGACTTTTCTTAAAACACAGTTCGAAGGCGGTAGACATGAACGCCGAATAAAGAAAATTCCGCTTAAGTAGTCCAATGGAGGAAAAGCAAACTAAGAAACGATTCTGGACTCGCTGGAAGGAAAATTTCCTTGTGAAGTTCTGGCATAACCAGCAGTTGAAGGACAAACTATATGAGATAATCTTTGGTTCCGAAACCAAGGCCGGCAAGACGTTCGACATCGTGCTGATGATTATGATTGTCGCCAGTATTGTGGTACTGATGATTGAAAGTGCCGGAATACCAAGGGGTTGGAAAATTTTATTCATAGTTCTTGAATATATTTTTACAGCCTTCTTCACTTTCGAGTACCTTGCACGAGTTTATTGTTCACCAAAACCTCTGAAATATGTTTTCAGTTTCTACGGAATTGTCGATTTGGTGTCAACTCTGCCTGTATATATCAGTTTCATTTTCGGCGGAGCACGCTATATGCTTGCAATCAGGGCATTCAGGCTAATCCGTGTTTTCCGCGTATTCAAGCTTTTCAATTTCCTCGACGAAGGCCGGTTCCTTATGCTGGCATTAAAGGACAGTAGCAAGAAGATTATCGTATTTTTCCTATTCGTTCTGATTCTTGTAATCTCGATGGGAACAGTAATGTATATGATTGAAGGTGGGAAAAATACGGCATTCAGCAATATATTTACCAGCATTTATTGGGCAATTGTAACAATGACCACTGTCGGCTATGGCGACATTACGCCAACAACAGGGCTTGGAAGGGCATTGTCGGCATTTGTTATGTTGCTGGGCTACACGATAATAGCAGTGCCAACAGGTATCGTTTCGGCTTCGATGGCAAAGAGCTACAAGAAGCAGCGCGAGAAATTCAGGATTTGTCCGCAGTGCCACGAGTACGAATACGACAACGAAGCCAAGTTCTGCAAGCATTGCGGACACGAATTTGGCGACGACTGGCGGCAGGAACATCCCGAAGAAAAGATAATCCGTACCGATGGCCGCGAGGAAGCTATTGAAACAGAGGTATATGAAGAACCAGAATAATATGCAGTCGATACTATACATACACGGGTTCAATTCGGCGGGAAACGCCTGGAAAGCAATGAAGTTAATCGAATATTTCCCCGATTACGAAATTGTTTCGCCAACACTCGACTACTATACTCAGTCGCCAGATGCTCTTATAGCACAACTTAAGCACGAAATTGATACTCATGACATTAGAATGATTGTCGGGACAAGTCTTGGCGGAATGATGACAATGTATATGTCGGCATTATGCGGACTGAAGGCTCTTGCAATAAATCCCGCTTCACGTCCAAACGAATCGCTTAGGCAGTTTGTGGGCGTTGAGCTGATCAACTACGCCACTGAAACAAAGCATTATCTTTCGCAGGAAGCATTTGATGCATATCAAGGTTTCATTACAGGACCATTCAACGATGTTCATTTCGACAGCAGCAAGCTGACTTTTGCGCTCGCTAAGGACGATGAACTTCTCGGCAGCTACGATTCGCTGAAGGAACAATTCAGTGGCTTTACAATCCACGAGTTCGACAAGGTAACACATCGTTTTGTAAAGTTCGAGTATCTTGTTCCGATTATAAGGGATATTTTGGAAAGTTAATATTGATAATATGAATCTTAATATGAAGACTATGAGACATTTACTTTGTTTTGCCGTGTTTACATTGACGGCTTTTTGTGCTTTTGCACAGACAAATCCTTATCCGGAGGAAAACGATGAATACGCATACTCTGAAACCGTTAAATATCAGGGGCAGAAGCCTATAATAAACGATTTTATCAATGCCTATTTTGGTGAAGAATCAGAGGATGAACTGAATGGGTACTTGTCAGACTTATGGCATAGATACCTCAAGAATGAGCCTTTGGACAAGACCGAAAAGGTTACAGTTGACTCAAAAAATGGTTTTGCAAGTTTCGAAAAAGTTTATCCGCCAGACGAATACGATACAGAAGGTAGCAGAACTCTCGTAGAGATGTGCTATTGGAACAGTTCCGACGGCAATCACAAGATTTTTGCTGAGTCGGTGCAACTGTTCCAAGGTGACAGAGCCATTGAGACTGAGTTCAGCGGTTTAGTTTTCGGCATATATAACAACGCTACGCACAAGATAACGTATGTAACCCAATATGTTATGGGCATAGAGGTAAAGACTGGCATGGAAAACCTTGGCGTAATCGTTGACAAGGGCGAATATTTCCTAAGCAATTATGAAACTAATGAGCGTAAGCCTATAACCGAGGAGCAATACAACAATTGGTGGAACGAATATCCAGTAGTAACCTACAGTCTTCCGCGCGTAGGCAAGGATATCACAGCTGTCATTAACAACCGTCCCGAAGGCAAGAAAGAAATTATTGTAAAATGGAACGGACTAAGATTCGATGTTCAGCAATAATTCTTATTGTATTGTTGTCCGCTAAACCCTTTCTGGTCATTCCGGAAAGTAGAACGAACAGCATAAGGAACGTTGCTTGTGAGTTCACTTGTCCGGAATCCGTTTAGTAATAATCCGTTAACAGATTACGGATAGCAGTCTTCACAACGCTCCCCATTCTGTATCGCGTGTTACGACTAGCTTCCGAAATAACGAGCCTGTTTGTTAGTTGGCGCTGGTAATTCTTATTACTACTTTTTCCATACATCTTCCTTGTCTGTAGCCTCGTCGTAGAAGCAGGGGCATTTTTCATCGCCAGCACCCGACAATCCACAGGATGGCATACAGATAACATCTCCTTTTTCGTCATAAACTACAACAGGATAATTTGCGCACGATGACGACTCGAACAAATACACATCTTTGCCTTGGTAATGGTATTTCTGAACAGATGTAAGGCAGTTGTCCTTTTGCTCCGAAATTAATTTTCGTATGGGTTTGGGTATTTGACGGTTGTTAGCATTTTCGCACGAAACAAATGCCAACGCAAATACAACAACTGCTAATATAGGCTTCAAATTCATTACCATTCATCTTTGCTTATTTGTGTTGTCTTGCCATTTTTCCAGCGTGCATAATTTACAACAAATTCCACAGTATAACCATCTTCAATCTTTGGTATGAGTACGCAATTTGTTGCTATACTTGCAACTCTATAATATGTACATTCCAAGGCATCTATTGTATAGATGTATTTCTTATTAGTGACATCTTTGGTTACATTTTTATTGTAAGATGTCCGACCTCCACCTATAATTGGGTATCCTAAAATTGTGTATTTTGAAAAATCAATATTGTCGAATGTTGCTCCATCGTCGAAACTTACTTTATAGCTGTTTTCTCCTTGTAATGATTCTTCATTGATAATCAATTCCGTAAAATACTCACCAGTTTTAGGGTCATTGATTTTAAGTTTTGCATTTTCTATTATTATTCCCGAACTAGTGCTTGGCGGTAATTTCTTCTCGCATTGGCAGTATTCGTGGCGTTCGCAACCAATTGTCATTACAAAGGCAATTGCAACCAAGGATATTAACGATATTTTCATTTTCATAATATTGTGATATTTGATGTTAATTAACTTGTTGCAAATTTATATATAAAAATCAAATATCAAAGCACGAAGTAAAAAAAACTTTCTACTTTGTGTGTGGTGTTATTTTCTCTGCCACCATTTGCGCTTTGCTGGCTGTTCCTCTTCTGGTATGTAATCGTCCTCGAATTCATCTTCGTCGGGCTCATCCTTCATGTTTAATGTCTGCGGTATGAGAAGTTCGCGGATTTTGTCCCAGCCGATGAAACCTCCCACATTGCGGTCGTCGATGTAGATGTCGGCTACAATCTTACGGCTCATGTACTTGGGATTGAAAACCTCGTCGGGATGCTCGTTGTTCACGGCGTAGAATGTAACTCCGTGCTGTTTGCAGAACTCCACTGCTTCGTCGAGCAGTTCGCCATCGCGGACAGTCCATAGTATTAGTGTAAAGCCATGGCGTTTTAGGTCTTTCAATGTTTCGAACGCTCCATCTATCACGGTGCCTATCTCGGGATAGCGGTGGGTTACTATTGTTCCGTCAAAATCGACTGCTATAACTGGATTCATATAAGTGATTTACGATTTTAGATTTACGAATTACGATTCTTTCTCTATTATGTCATGCTGAATTTATTTCAGCATCTATTACTAATATTATTCTCTTTTTTATCAGATCCTGAAACAAGTTCAGGATGACTATTCGGTATGACCACTTCGTTTTTCAGCATCTGTTACAATTTATTTTCTACCATGCCCCTTCGGCTGACGCTCAGGGTGCGAGCTAGTTTCCGCCATTTTTTTGTCTTACCATAAATATTTTTCCGTTCTCTACTCCCTTGGTTTCGTCTTGCGGTTCAATGGCAAAGCTATCGGTATCGATATGCAAAATCTTGTTTACAATGGTCTTGTCTGGAAGAATGAGCCTCAGTGTATCGCCCGACTGCGAAAGAGACCAAGTTCCTTCGGTAGTATTTGTCTTTGTAGCATTTACATATTTGCCGTCTTCCCCAAAATAGTATGTTGTGTATTGCTTAGTCTCGTTCATCTTTTCGTAAACTTTCCTCAGCAATGGCTCGGGAAGTTCTTGACCGCCAATGTACATCGAGTCAAGTTGCCAAGTGCCTTCGATTAGCTTTGCGTTCTTGTCGCTTTGCGCCGAAGACAAGCTGGCAAAAAACATAAGCGGTAATAATATTATAAGGTATATTGCTTTCATGTCGATAAAAATCCCATTATTATCTTGCAAAGATATAAATTATTTGCCAGAAAGCAAAATGCAAAGTATATCATTACAACATCTTGCTAAGGCTTGCAAAATATGATTAGTGCTTTTAAAGTTTGTAAGTGTTATAAATCAACACAATGAAGGTTCTTGTAATTATCTCATTTTAGATTCAACGAATCTTTTAACATCATAGAGAATTTTTCAGCACCAGTTAATGTAAGATGTCCTGCATCAAAAAAATCTTCATCATTAAATTCTTGAGAGAAAAGGAAATTATAATACTCGACATTGTCATATTTGCTTTTTAGGCTATCAACAAAATCTCGCATATCACTAAGTAAAACTTCACTCATTGCATCTTGATATGTCTTATAGACAGGAGCCGAGACAAGTACAATTCTTGCTCCTCGCTTTTTGCACAATGAACATATTTTTTCGTATCCTTGCATTAACTTATTGTAAGCATCTTTGTTAATTTCGGCATTTGGAATTAAACGACCAGGCACTCTTTGTTCCTCCCAATCTTCTGGTCGTTTTTGCACATCCATACCAACAAAACCCAACGAATCACAAAAATCTCTATTATTATCCTTAGCCAATCTACCCATATAGTTTTCACACGAGTTTAGTATTTCAGACCAATAGAAAAATCCATATTGCTTCACTCCAAAATATTTGGTGTACATACATTTGTATGTGCTATTTATTCGTTCCCTTTGTTTTGGATCAACGACATCTTTATGTTCTAATCTACCAAGACCAAAATCCGTATAATCTAAAGGCATCAATACTACAGATAAATTATCCATCATTGGAATATACCTTTCTGCTAACTCAACATCAACTTTATAGCTTCTTCCACTTATGGCAAAATTAAATACACTATTACCAATCATATTAGGAATCAATGCTTCCTCTATATGAGAATTACCCATCAAAAGAACTGATATGTCATTTAAATGATTCTCAACGAACTCCCTTTTATAAGAATAAACATTAGGTTTAGTTAGCAAAATCAATTCTATCGAAATTGGTATTAACAATATAATTGACACAAAAATAGTCGCCTTCTTTATAAAATTTTTCATGCCATTAAAATTGGAAATAAATAAAATCAGATTGCCCTATAGTAGATGCAACATACATACAAACTAAAGTTACGATTAAATATATTGCCCATCTTACATACCATTTACAGAACACTTTAGAAGACATTTCCAGTCCATGCTCCTTATCCCTATGCAACCATTCCACCACCAACATAATCAACACAAACCAGCCCGCATAGTTAATTGGATACAAGAAGAATCTATACGATGCCTTCCATATTTCAAGACTGCACAACGATGATATATAATGTCCTGCATCGCCTATCGTTTCTGCACGGAAGAAAATCCACCCGATTACTACAAGCGCAAATGTCAACAGCGTCATACATAGTTCTTTAAAACTTGGCAAAAACTTGCCTTCGGCAATAGTACCGGTGTATTTGCGGTTTTTACCCAAGAGTATCAGCGGCAAAAACAGCAATGCGTGATAAGCTCCCCACGCAATAAACGTCCAGTTGGCTCCGTGCCAAAGTCCACTAAGCAGGAAAATCACAAAAGTATTTCTTACAATCTTTGCCTTGGTTGTACGACTGCCACCAAGCGGAATATATACATAGTCGCGGAACCAAGTGTTTAGCGAAATATGCCACCTGCGCCAAAATTCGGCAATATCACGGCTGAAATACGGCACATTGAAGTTTCGCATCAATTTTATACCAAACAACTTTGCTGTTCCTATGGCAATGTCGGAATAGCCAGAAAAGTCTCCATATATCTGGAAAGTGAAAAACAAAGCGCCAACCAATAGCAGACTTGCAGGCATATTTGCATAGTCGGCAAATCTCTCGTTGACAACCAC
>JBGUHW010000183.1:0-3914 GCA_045112395.1 Bacteroidales bacterium | reverse complement strand
CATAGTTCAAACTCGTATCGACAATTACGAAATAGGCAACACCTATAATATATATGATGCGAATGGCGAAACTTCGCTTGTTGATGTGCGCTACAATTCTGGCGTGCTGAATGTTTTTATGCCAAGTACAATGAAGTCGTCGGGCATATATGGTCTTTGTGCAAATGGCGATACAATTTCCTGCCTTGCGCTTAACTACAGCCGAAACGAATCCATGCAGGACTATCTGACCGAAGAGGAACTGGAGGACATAAATACACAGAAATTTTCAGGTCGCGCATCCATATTTAGGTTCGACAGTATGGAGCGAACTTTCTCTGATTTCAAGGAGATTTCCGAAGGAAAACCGCTGTGGAAATACTTTGTTTTGCTAGCATTGCTTTTCATTATCTGCGAAATTTTGATAATAAAGTTTATGAAGTAATTTGTTAGTTTATTGAAAATCAAAGATATATTCTTGTAAATAAATTGTTAGTAACAATTTTCAAAAAAGCGGGCAAAAAATTACTCTATGTGAAAAAAAAGCACTAATATTGCAGTCCAAAAATTTTAAGGAATAATAAAAAGTTTTCGTGATGAATTTAATGAATATTGTTGAACAGAATTTGGAACAGGTAAAGGAGTTCCCAAAGTTCAAGGCAGGTGATACTATCACAGTAAGCTATAAGATTAAGGAAGGTAACAAGGAGAGAATCCAGCAGTTCAGAGGCGTAGTGATACAGCTTAACGGAACAGGTCGCACAGCAACTTTCACAGTGCGCAAGATGTCGGGTACATTCGGTGTAGAAAGAGTTTTCCCGTTCGCATCTCCGTTTATTGATTCGATTGACGTTAATAAGTACGGTAGAGTTCGTAGGGCTAAGATTTACTACCTGCGTGAACTTACTGGTAAGAAGGCTAGAATCAAAGAAAAGAGATTCTAATTCTTATTGTGTGAAAAATATATTTAGCTCCGAGATTTATGTCTTTGGGGCTTTTTTCGTTGAATATAACATAGTAAAATTTTATAAAGATGAAAAAGTCGTTGTTTGTTGCTAATTCCATGACAATCAGTGGTATCGTCCTTGCTTTGATAGGTGTTGTCGCTGTTGTTTGTGGCGAAAGTTTCTTTAAGCATCTGATTCAGATTGCTGGTGGTGCTATCGCTCTTATGAGTTTGTTCATGCTTGTAATGCGTATCGCAAAAAGTAAGGACGGCGATTCAAAACTCGAAAAGTCATTGATGATTACAATGTTCGCCTTCGCTCTTATCGGTGGCGTTCTGCTGTTCTGCTTTGCCGAAGAGTTGACTAGGATTTTCGCCATAATACTTGGTGCAATAATTCTCCTCGGAGCAGTGATGATGATTATTCTGACTTTGGTATATCGCGAGAAGGAATCAAAACTTTCGTTGGTTTACTTGATTTCGTCTATTGTTGTGCTTTTGGCTGTTGGCATTCTCGGCTTCCTGTTCATCCGCGATCCAGAATTTGGCAACAAGGTGATGGCAATTGCGCTTGGCGTACTGATGATTTTGCTCGGTTTGCTCTTGTTGTTCGAATCGTTTATGGTTCGCAAGGTTATTAAGTTGTTCAACGAAAATCTGCTTACAGACGGACAAAATGACGAGGTGGAAACCGTAGAGGCTGAGGCGGAAATTGTAGAAGAGAAAAAACCTACTGTCGAATAATGTCCTTTTCCGTCAGGATACTGGGAAGCAGCTCTGCGTTGCCGACAGTGCATCGGCAGACTTCATCGCAGGTCGTAATGTACAATGCTACTCCGTATCTCATTGATTGTGGCGAAGGTGCGCAGATAAGAATGCGAGAATATTCCTTGTCTTTCGGAAGACTAAGGAATATTTTCATTTCACACATACATGGCGACCATATTTTCGGTCTGTTCGGACTGCTTTCGACTTTTTCAATGCTTGGTCGCAAGACGGAACTCAACATATATTGTCCCGAAAAACTAGAACAAATTTGTGCCAACCTTTTCACTTCTCTCGAGCATAATCTTGGTTTTAAAGTAAATTACAACTACCTAAGTCCCGATGGAATAAATCTTATTCACAGCGACAAGAACCTTGATGTGTTCAGTTTTCCGCTTGTGCATACCAAACCTACATGGGGATTTCTTTTCCGCGAGAAAGAAAAAGAGAGAAATATTCGCAAGGATTTTATCGAGGATTGCAACCTGTCGATTGCGCAGATTGTAAGCTTGAAAAGGGGAGAGGATGTCGCACTTGACAACGGTTCAATTTTGAAAAGCGATGATGCAACTATACTTCCGCCGGCTTCCAAAAGCTATGTCTATTGTTCCGACACTTTGCCGTTGAAGCGACTTGCCGATTTCGCTGGAAATGTCGATTTGCTTTACCACGAGGCAACTTTTATGGAGAAGGATGCGGAATTGGCAAAGCTGACCTGCCATACAACGACCATTCAAGCAACCGAACTTGCAAAAAGCATATATGCTAAACGCTTGGTTCTTGGGCATTTTTCTACTCGATATCCGACATCTGAATTGATGACAGAGGCAAGGACAGTTTTTCCAGATGCTATTGAGGCTCGCGATGGATTAGAAATTGAAATTTGATGCTATGATTGAGATTGATGACAAGGTAGTTCATTTTGATGTCTTTCGGAAGTGCTTCGCGTGCGACATTGCCAAATGCAAGGGAATCTGTTGTGTTGAAGGCGATTCGGGTGCTCCGCTCGAAAAGGATGAGGAAGAAAAACTGAAGGGAATTCTGCCTAAAATATATTCTCGCCTATCAGATGAAGCACAGGCTGTCATTGATGAGAATGGCGTTTCGATGCTCGACATTGAGGGCGAGCTTACGACATCGATCATTGGTAAGGCAGGAGCGTGTGTTTTTGCCAATTGCAATGCCGAAGGCATCATTTATTGTGAGATAGAAAAGGCATGGGAGGAAGGCCTTGTCGATTTTCGCAAGCCTATTTCATGCCATTTGTACCCGATAAGGGTTAAGAGATATTCATCGTTTGAGGCTGTAAATTACGATGTGTGGAACATTTGCAAGGATGCGGTAAAACTTGGCAATGAGCGTAATGTCAAGATTTTTGAGTATTTGAAGGAACCGCTAATCCGTAAATATGGCGAAGAGTGGTACAAAGAAATGTGCGTTGCCGCCGACTATCTCAAGAATGTCGATTTCGGAGACAAATAGAGGACGTAATCTTTTCTAGGTATTTTTTATCTGTGTCATCGAATGTTGCGAGTTTTTCGCTGTCGATGTCAAGGACAGCAAACACTTCCCCATTGCGAAACATCGGCACGACAATCTCGCTACGCGAAGCACTGCTGCAAGCGATGTGACCAGGAAACTCCTCGACATCGGGCACAACAACAGACCGCTTTTCTTTCCATGCAGTTCCGCAAACTCCACGTCCAAACTTTATCCGTGTGCAAGCGAGCGGTCCCTGAAAAGGTCCAAGCACAAGTTCTTCTCCTACAACACGGTAGAAACCTGTCCACCAGAAATGAAATGTCTCGTGAATGATTGCCGCAACATTTGCCATAAGAGCAATCTCGTCGGTTTCTGCCTCCGACAGTGCCTTTGCTTGAGCAACAAGCGCTTCATATTTCTGTTCCTTGTCAGTCATCGGGTCAAAGTTCAATTATGAATGGTGCTGGAAAATGCATTCCTGCCAAAGGCTTGTGCGAAGTCCTTGCGATTTCTAGCATAGCCTTTCTTGTTTGAACGGCAAGTTCGGGTTCAAAGTCATATTTTGCCGAGAATTCGGGATGTTCAACTTGCAAGGCTACAGCGTGCATAAGGTCTCCGACAATAATGACATCGCCTATGTCGTACATTGTATGTCCGGGAGTGTGTCCCGGTGCTGCGATTGTTATAATGCCGACAACAATCGTATCGCCAGCCTGAAAAGTTTCACATCTGCCTTCGTATG
>JBGUHW010000182.1:0-9691 GCA_045112395.1 Bacteroidales bacterium | reverse complement strand
TGCGGCTTGTTGTCTTTTCCTTGTTTCATCACAATAATATTATGATCATGAGAATGCAAAGATAATTAAAAGGCAAAAAAAATGCGGACAATTTTGCCCGCATTTTTGTGTATAAAGCGAATCGCTTATTTCTTGAAGTATCTGTTGTAGAGACCTTCGAAAGCCTTGCCGTGACGAGCTTCATCGCGAGCCATTTCGTGAACTGTGTCGTGGATAGCATCGAGGTTGTTCTTCTTTGCGCACTTAGCGAGTTCAAATTTACCAGCGGTTGCACCAAATTCGCAGTCAATTCTCCACTTCAGGTTCTTTTCGGTTGAAGCAGTCATGTTGGGGTCGCATTCCGAACCGAGGAGTTCTGCAAACTTAGCTGCGTGTTCAGCCTCTTCGAAAGCTGCCTTTTCCCAGTAAAGACCGATTTCAGGATAACCTTCGCGGTGTGCGATTCTTGCCATGCAGAGGTACATGCCTACTTCAGAGCATTCGCCTGTGAAGTTAGCCTTCAACTGTTCAATAATATATTGCTTGTCTTCTGGTGAGCAAGCATCGAGATTCATACCAACGCCAAATACATGTTCTGCTGCTAATGGAGCATCTTCCTGCATTTCTTTGAATTTGCTTCCTGGAACCTTGCAAACTGGGCATTTGAAATCTTCAGGCATGCTTTCGCCTTCGTAAACGTAACCACAAACTGGGCATACAAATTTTTTCTTCATCGTCTATTTGTTTTTTATTAGTTATTATTCGTTTTTAATTGCAATGGTGGTGGTCGCAGCTGTGTTCACAACCTTCGTGGTGGTGGCTGCAACATTCACCTTGTGCGTAAATTTTACCGTTGAGGAAGTTAAGCACGACTTCATCGGTCTGACCACAGCATCCGTTGAAAACGCCGATTCCGCACGATTCGAGCATTGCAACGGCTCCGCCGCCGATACCGCCGGCAAGCATCACATCAATTTCCTTCTCGAGGAAAGTGTGGATGATGTTGGACTTGCATCCGCAGCCCTCTGGCGAATCGAGCTTTTCCTTGCTTATGATGGTTCTGGTTTCGTCGTCAACCTTGAATATGGTGAAATATTCGCAGTGACCGAAATGTTCGTCAACCATATCGCCTTCCCTAGTGGGTATTGCTATGTTGAAAATCATTTTCTGCTGTTTTAGTCGAGAACTAATGACGGAGTATTGTAGGTTCTGCCAGCGAGTTCCTGGTCGAGCATATACAATGCGCGAGCGTCGCCGCCAAAGAGTTCCATCTTGCTGATAAGGTCGTTGGCGTTCTTTTCTTCTTCGCCCTGTTCCTTGATGAACCACTGGAGGAGTTCCATTGTTCTGTAGTCCTTTGCCTTAGCAGCTTCACCGTAGATGTTGTCGATGAGCGAGGTAACATACTTTTCGTGTTCCAAAGCAGCCTTCAGCGGATCCATAAAGGTCTTGTACTTCTTGTCCGGCTTGTCGATTGCAAGCAATGTAACTTTTTCGCCATTGTTTTGAAGGTACTGGTAGAACAACATTGCGTGGTCGCGTTCTTCCTGTGCCTGAACCTTGTACCAGTTTGCGAAACCAGCAAGTCCCTTCGATTCGAAGAAGTTCGACATGTCAAGGTAAAGATAGCCAGAGTACAATTCCTTGTTTATCTGTGTGTTGATTAATTCTGAAACTTTTTTGTTCATGATATTTTTCCTTTCTATTTTAATTGTTTGACAAATTACTCTTATTCTATTGTTATCTTTTCAAAGTCGGAAGCACCGTGCTTGCACCACGGGCAGATGAAGTCGACAGGAAGTTCTTCTCCTTCATATACATATCCGCAAACCTTGCATCTCCAGCCGACCTTTACCGATGATTCTGGTTTTGGCTTGATGTTTTTCTGATAATAGGAGTATGTTACCGATTCTACATCCGACAAAACCTGTTTTTCTGTGATTTCAGCGATGAAAATGCTGTGAGTGCCGCAGTCAACTATCGTTTTTACTGCGCCTGAAATGAAAGCGTTTGTGTATTTGGGAATGTAGTAGAGTCCGTTTTCGCTGCGTTGAACGGCGTCGCATTTCTCAAACTTGTTAACATCGCGACCGCTCTGGAATCCAAAATGGCTAATCACCTTCATAGGTACTTCTTTGGTCAAGATTGACACATTCAGCAGGTTGGTCCTGACAATCATGTCGTGGGTAAAGTTCTTCTTGTTCATGCTTACCGCGATGGTCTGTGGTGTGCCGCTCGAAACCTGTATCACCGAGTTGCTTATGCAGCCGTTGTCCTTTTCGCCTTCGTGGGCGGTGATTACGAACAGTCCGTATTCGATGTTATATAGTGCGTCGCTCATTGTTGTGTATCAATATTTTAAAATCGTTACAATCATCAAGCAAGCATTCATAAGGTTTCGCTTGACAAATTGCGAATATACACAAGATTTCTTAATGGGCAAAAATAATTTTTAATGAAATTTTTGAATCGATGGATTTTTTGTTGAGACGCAAAATTTTGCGTCTGTACAAATTGTTGTGTTGTGGCGTACCTCGACAATGTATTTATGTTTTGATAATTTGTAGAGACGTTGCGTGCAACGTCTAATATTTAGTGTTTAAAAACACTTTTTGTTGTTTTGCTGTGGATGTTCGGACTGCTATATTAATAAATAGGTATTATGCTTTAGAACTGTAAAAATTACTCGACATTAAGTTTCTATTTTTTTTTGTGTAATTTTGCCAAATAGAATGATAAAATATGAAGCAAAAACCATACGATACAGAATCCAGTGATAACCAGTTTGTTGTAGCTGAGCCTACTACAGCATACGGAAGTATTGGTACTATTAGGGTTGCAAGGTCTGTCGGCAGTTCTGGTAGGATGTCGGTTGAAGAATATTTTGGGGAACTTCGTGCTATGGTTAACGAATACTATGAAAATCTACAAAGTTGAAATAGATTCGTCGGCACGGTAGTTTATTTACATAGAAACAAGGCATAACCATTTCGATTATGCCTTGTTTTGTCTTTTAAAAGTTTCTTACGCTAACTATTCTTCTTCAAAGTCTTCCTTTCCAACTCCGCAGAGAGGGCAGGTCCAGTCGTCTGGCAGGTCTTCGAATGCGGTTCCGGGTGCTATTCCATGTTCTGGATCACCAACTGCTGGGTCGTATACGTGCTTGCAAATTGTACATACATACTTCTTCATATTCGTATCAGTTTTCGGGTTAGTTATTATTTATTCAAAATCTCATTTACAAATTTGTCAACGCTGTCAGACTGGCTTTCGTTCAATGCCGACTTGATTGTGAGCGTGGTGTCGGTGATGACATTATTGTTGAATGCCAGCATTTCGCGCATCTGCTTTCCTGCCGTCGGTGCCCAGGTGCCGTTTTCGGCAACTGCAAATACGCGGTTCTGCAGGTTGTGCGATTTCATCTCGTCGATGAAAATCTTTACTGGCGTATAGACTTCGGCATTGTAGGTAGATGAAAGGATTACAATCCTGCGGCAACGGAATGCTTCCGAAAGCAAGTAGGATGGATGAGTTACCGATGCGTCGTACATTGCGATGTTCTTCAGTCCGGCTTCGGCAAGGCGTGAAGCGACAATGTTGGCAGCCGATTCGGTGTGACCATACAGCGAGCCGTATATTATTAATATGGTATCGTCTTCGGCTTCGTAGCGGCTCCACTTGTCGTACTTGTCAACGAAATAGCCAATGTTTTCGCGCCAAATTGGTCCGTGAAGCGGGCATATCATGTTGATTTCGAGTGCGGATGCCTTTTTCAAAAGGTTCTGTACCTGAGTGCCGTACTTGCCAACGATGTTGGTATAGTAGCGGCGAGCTTCATCGAGCCAGTCGCGGTCGAAGTTGACTTCGTCGGCGAAAAGGTTGCCGTTGAGAGCCTTGAATGTGCCAAAAGCATCTGCCGAGAACAAAATCTTTGTTGTAATGTCATAGCTGACAATAACTTCGGGCCAGTGAACCATAGGAGCGGTGCAGAATGTAAATTCGTGCTTGCCGAAACTCATCTTGTCGCCTTCCTTTACGGTGATGAAGCGTTCTGTTGCAATGCAGTCGAAGAACTGCAGAATCATCTTCTGGGCCTGTGCACTGCAGATGATTTTTGCTTCGGGGTATTCGTATGCGGTACGGCAAAGCAGTGAGCTGTGGTCTGGCTCAACGTGATTTACAATGATATAATCCAGTTTTTCGTTGTCACCGATGAGCGAGTATATGTTCTCGAAGAACTGGTCGGCAACGGAGTTGTCGGATGTGTCGATGAGTACATTTTTCTCGTCCTTTAGCAGGTATGCGTTGTACGATACGCCCTGTGGCACTGGCATTATGTTTTCGAAAAGATTGAGTCGGCGGTCGCTAGAACCTACCCAGTATAAATCTTCGCTGATTTTCCTTGCGTTGTTCATTTTAATTGTGTTTTTGTTTTGTAATTCGCAAAGTTAATGTTTTCGTTGAGAGTGCTGTCAAAAAGTTTTTAACAATTTTTGTGATTGTTGAGATGCAAAATTTTGCGTTTGTCTGAATATTGTCGTGTCGTGGCGCACCGCGACTGTACATTTTTAGAATTATTTGTGATTAACAAATGTTGCATTCAACATTTTTCAAAAAAATAATTGCCTTGCGGATTTTTTAGTAAATTTGCGGTCAAATAATTTTAAATAGAAAATAGTTATGTCAGAAAAACTTACATTGAGAGACAATGCGACCATGCGCTGGCTTGCATTGCTGTTGTTGGCTTTGGCGATGTTCTGTTCATACATCTTTATGGACATTCTGTCGCCGATTAAGGACTTGATGCAGGATACCCGCGGATGGGACAGTGCTTCGTTTGGCAGAATGCAGGGTGCTGAAGTTTTCCTCAACGTCTATGTCTTTTTCCTCATTTTTGCAGGTATCATCCTCGACAAGATGGGAGTCCGTTTCACTGCGGTACTTTCGGGCGCTGTAATGCTGATAGGTGGTTTCATAAAGTACTATGCTGTTAGTGAGAGCTTTATCGGTACCGGTCTTGAAGAATGGTTCACCAATCATCTTAACTGGGATGGCGAATTTCCTATTATAGGTACAATCTTCCCGTTTGCTGAAGGTATGCCGGCATCTGCAAAACTTGCTGCAATAGGCTTCATGCTTTTCGGTTGCGGTTGTGAAATGGCTGGTATTACGGTAAGCCGTGGTATTGTTAAATGGTTCAAGGGGCGCGAAACAGCTTTGGCTATGGGTTCGGAAATGGCTCTCGCTCGTCTCGGTGTTGCAACCTGTATGATTTTCTCACCGTATTTTGCAAAACTCGGTGGCGAAATTCATGTAGATAACGCTGTTAAATTCGGTGTTGTATTGCTTTGCATTGCCTTGATGATGTTCATCGTATATTTCTTCATGGATAAGAAACTTGACGCTCAGACTGGTGAAGCAGAAGAAAAGGACGATCCATTTAAATTCAAAGATTTGGGCAAGATTTTCACAAGCTTAGGTTTCTGGCTTGTTGCTTTGCTTTGCGTACTTTACTACTCAGCAATTTTCCCATTCCAGAAATATGCCGTTAATATGCTTCAGTGCAACTTGACATTGAATCCTGCTGATGCTAGTACATATTGGGGCGGTAGTACAGAATCGTTCCCGATTTCTGTGACAATCGTTCAGTATATTATAATGTTGATTGTTGCTATCTGCTCATTTGCAAGCAATTTCTCAAAGAAGAAAGGCTTGAAGTTCGGTTTGATGGGGTTTGCAGTTATCGCATTGGTAGTTTACTGCTACATGGGTTACATGAGAGGTACTGCCGAGACCATTTTCGCAGTATTCCCATTGTTGGCTGTAGCAATTACTCCTATCCTTGGTAACTATGTCGACCATAAGGGTAAGGCTGCAACAATGCTTATGCTCGGTTCGATATTGCTTGTAATCTGCCACCTCACTTTCGCTTTCATTCTCCCGATGTTCAAGGGTAGCGCTGTCGGTGGTACTGTAATCGCATACGTAACCATTCTCGTACTCGGAGCTTCGTTCTCGTTGGTACCTGCAGCTTTGTGGCCAAGCGTTCCAAAGCTTGTTGACGAAAAGATTATCGGTTCGGCTTATGCTGCAATATTCTGGATTCAGAATATAGGTCTTGGTTTGTTCCCAGCACTTATCGGTTTGGTTCTCAACGGAACCAACGCAGAAGGTACAGCTGCTCACGAGCTTGACTACACTTGGGCTCTTATTATGCTCGCTGCACTTGGTATTGCTGCATTACTTATTTCAATATACCTTAAGGCTGTAGATAAGAAAAAAGGATATGGCCTTGAACAGCCGAACATTAAATAAGCTTATTTCCATATTTTTTGCAAGGGAGAGGGATTCTTATGAATCTCTCTCTTTTTTTTTTGCTAATGACATTTCTGCCATTAACAAACTATTAAGCAATGATAAAGTTGAGTTAATCATTGTGTTGGGAAAAATATCTTTTGAGAAAATGCGTTAATTTTGCTGATAATTGAAAAATAGAAAGGACTGAAATATGAAAACGAAAACTTGGCTCGTAGGGCTTTTGTCGGGAATAATTGGCGGAGGAATCGTTCTTGCGGGAACATTTTTCTTTACATCAAATAAGGTTGTAGATAATAGTGATACCCAGTTGACATATAACGCAAACAAATCAGATGATGTTGAGGTGACAAATGTCAGTCTTGGCAATGTACGCGTAGCAGGTAGCACTGATTTCTGCGATGCTGCAGAAAAGTGTATGCCGGCTGTCGTTCACATAAAGACAAGCTACAATCAGCCTACATATACGCTGTACGATTTTATTTTCGGCACGCAGTCGGCAATGCAGGTCTCGTCATCGGGGTCTGGAGTGATTGTTTCTTCGGATGGTTATATTGTTACAAATAACCATGTGATTGAAAATGCGGAAATCATCGAGGTTGTAATGAATAACAAAAGGTTATACACAGGCAAGATTATTGGACGAGATGCGACTACCGATTTGGCATTGCTTAAGATTGATGCATCTGACCTTCCTTACCTCACATACGGCAACAGCGATGACTTGCGGATAGGAGAGTGGGTGCTGGCAATCGGCAATCCGTTCAACTTGACATCTACTGTGACTGCTGGAATTGTAAGCGCAAAGGCTCGCAACATTGATGCAAATTCTGGAAATCAGGTCATAGAGTCTTATATTCAGACCGATGCGGCAGTAAATCCCGGAAGCAGTGGTGGCGCTTTGGTTAACGCAAAAGGCGAACTTGTGGGGATAAATTCGGCAATTGCCTCGCAGACAGGTTCGTATGTCGGATATTCATTTGCAATTCCCGTTAATATGGTTCGCAAGATTGTTGCCGACTTGGTTGAGTTTGGCAGTGTACAGCGCGCCTACATGGGCATTGAGATGATTGACCTTGATGCACAGATCGCCAAGAAATTGAATGTTGATGAGGTTTCGGGCGTGTATGTGTCGAAACTTGTGAGCGGTGGTGCAGCCGAAAAGGCTGGCATTAGGTCTGGTGACATAATTCTAGGCATAAACGACACCAAGATAAATTCGGCAACCGAATTGCTTGAGGCTGTAAGTTTGTATCGTCCTGGTGCAAATGTGTCGCTCGATGTGAAGTCGGGCAGTTCTACTCGCAAGGTTGACCTTACATTGCAGAATCGTTATGGCAGTGTGGAACTATTGAAGTCATCGGAGAGGATGGAGTCGCTTGGTGCACGGCTCGAACCGATTAATGACCAGATGAAATCGCGCTTACGCATTAGGAATGGTTTGCAGGTTACTGATTTGTCTGCAGGAAAACTTGCTGCTAGTGGTATACAGAACGGCTTTATAATTGTCCGTGCCAACAACAAGAATATAAATTCCGTACAAGATCTTGAAAATGCCATCAAGTCATCTGGCAACGCTATTTTCCTTGAAGGCATTTATCCCAATGGCATGACTGGTTATTATGCGTTGAAATTGGATTAGGAAAACAATACCAACAAAAAAGGCTGGAATTTCCAGCCTTTTTTTGTTTTGTGCAATCGTTGCTTACTTAACCTTCGAACTAATCTTGTCGTAGCCCTTTGCTTCGGTTGCGAGCTTCATCGACTTGTTGTAGTTGTTTTCAGCATTGAGGATAGCGAAAAGTTCGTCCTGAGCATCCTTTTTGTCCTGGTACTTGGTCTTGATTTCAGCATCAACGCTCTGGTATTCGCAGAAAGCATCGTTTATTTTGGTTGCCTCTTCGTCTGAAATTTCATTGTCGGAGATGGCTTCCTTGATAAGGTTTGCTATTGAATTCTTTGATTCTAAGATTGTTACTGCATCGTGTACAGGGCAAATCTCTTTAGCGCATTCTTCCTTTGTTTCGTTATTTTCCTTTGGTTCTTGCTTGCAGCTGTAAAGCAACATTGCGAGAACAGATACGATTGCTAATAAAACTAATTTCTTCATATTACAATTATTTATTTGTTAGACTTAATTTTGCATATCCTTCGGTGTTTGCGAGCTTTAGTGTTACATCAGCCATTCTAACCCAGACTTCATCAGAGGTGTATTGCTGTTCGAATTCGGCTCTGTCGTTTGCATTGCCAGCATAACTTTCTGTTATTTCGGCAATTAAATCCATGTATTTCTTTTCCGAATCCTTTATCAGAGTTACATCGTCATCATCGATTACCTCATCAGAGATAGCCTTTTCAACCTTGTCGCAATATTCGTTCACAGCCTTTACAACCTTGTCGGCGTTGTCTTTTGGAGTTGTTGCGCACGACCAAAGCATCATTGTCAAGGCAATCACTATTATCAACGGAATCTTCTTCATCCTATTAAACATTGTTGAACAAAATGCAAAGGTAAATTTTATTCCGAATAAAAAAAAGCAAATAAAATTATTTTTTTGAAATGTTTGCGGTTACATCCAACTAAAACACTTTGAACGATGAATCACGGAGCAATGCATTGTGTCGCAATAATAATATTCTTGTACAATCGTGCCATGGCGCGATTCTACAAGAATCGCCGCAGCCCTTAGACTTCTCTCTTCAACTCATCGAAATTCTTTCCGAAAACGCCTTGAACTTTGGCTATGGAAATGAATGCGTCAGGGTCTTCCTGATTGATGACCTGCATTATGTCCTGCTTGTCGGTGCGGTGGGCTAGAACCATCAGCACATCCTTGTCTTCCTTGGAGTACCAGCCATAGGCTTTCAGCACCGTCACGCCGCGGTGCACCTCGTTGGTAATCCGGTCGGCAATTTCCTTGGGCTTGTTGGTAAAGATGATAATCTGGAAGGTTTTTCGGTAGCCGTCCATAACCATGTCCGACACGTACGAGTACGAGAACATGTAGATGTAGCAGTAGATGAGAGTTTGAATGTCATGTACGATGAAGTACGATGAACCGATTATCAATACGTTGATGTACATAGAGATACGTCCGTAAGGTATGTTCTTGTACTTGAGAATCATAAGGATAATGATGTCGGTGCCACCAGTGTTGCCGCCGTAGGAAATTGTAAGGCCAACGCCGATTGCCGAAATTGCAGCACCGAGCACTGCGTTAGATAGCAAGTCGTTGGCAATTAGTGGTTCTGTAATGATTGACTGGAACAAGCCGAATAAAGCCGAACTTATTGCCGTGCAGAATATTGTGTTGATGGCGAAACGCTTGCCCAAAGTCTTTGCCCCTATAAGAATAAGTATTGCGTTGAGCACGAAGTTGCTGATACCGACAGGGCA
>JBGUHW010000181.1:0-4829 GCA_045112395.1 Bacteroidales bacterium | reverse complement strand
CTAACATTTGCGCCGACAAAAAATGCATTGTGCTGGAAAATGCCTTCAAATTCCGGATTGACATACGGTGCGGCACCTTCGGTGTGAAGGTGGTGGATATAAACATTTTTCAGTTCTCCGTTGCGTCCTCTGTCGCACATTGCCTTTATCAGGCACTGCGGTACATTCGACACTGAACTAATATGGATGTGATCCCCCGATTTTATCACCTTTACGGCTTCTTCCGCTGTCACTGCACTATAACTTTTCTTCTTCATTAGAACACAAATTTAATCATACATATATTTTGCAGCGGCCGGAATACAGCACATTTATGGTTTCTATACTTTTATCACCACGCCCTTAATCCCGAAGGCTGCGATTATGGAAAACAGGCAGGTCTTCTGGCTCGTTCAAGCTTTCCGCGTCTTCCCGGACAATGCCAGTGACTTGGTGCGAAAAGCCATTCCCTGAACTTACAGCTACGGGTATAGCTCTTGATTTTCACAAGATTCCCTATTAATTCCTCGGAAACCTGAATCCGCCGCAAAAGTAGTGTATATTTTTTGTTTTTTATGCAAAAAAATGCTGTTTTGTTTTTGTTCGGGATTTTGCTAACTTTGCAACTTTTTACCGCAAAGATTTATATAATGAATATTGTTCTTATTGGATACGGAAAGATGGGCAAGGAGATTGAGCGTGTGGCTGTTGAACACGGACACAGAATCTCCGAAATCTTTGATATTGACCGCGATATATGCTCTTGTGGCAATATTGCATCACTTGGCGATGTTGCTATCGAGTTTTCTACTCCCAAGACGGCTGAGCAAAATGTGATGGCTTGTGTGAAAGGTGGATTGCGTGTAGTGTCGGGTACTACTGGCTGGTCTTTCGATGATAACGTGATGGATAAATTGTGTCGTGAAAATTCATCGGCTTTCTTTTATTCGTCTAACTATAGCATTGGCATGAACATCTTTATGGCAGTTAACCGTATGTTGGCGCAGAAGTTGGCGGCTTATCCGCAGTACTCGGCTCACATCGAGGAAACTCACCATATCCACAAACTCGACAAGCCTAGCGGAACGGCTATAACGCTTGCAAAAGGTATTATCGAAAACAATCCGCGGTATTCGGATTGGAAACTTGATGAAGGATCGGACAATATTCTTGAAATAGATTCGTTTAGGGAAGGAGAGGTCTTCGGTGATCATAGCGTGCTGTGGTCGAGCGAGTACGATGACATCACAATTGCACACTCGGCAAAAAGCCGTCGCGGATTGGCAAACGGAGCGGTGCTAGCTGCCGAATTCCTTGTAGGAAAATGTGGTATGTTTACAATGAATGATTTACTTGGATTATAAGAAATATGCTATTCAAAAAGAAAAACGAAACTGAAAATACGGCTGTAAACAAGCCAAATGAACCGAAAAAGGGGTGGAACCTTAAAATAGGAAAATGCGAAAAGTTCATCGAGATGCCATCGCGTCGCAATTGGATATGGTTCGCATGTTGGACAATCTTCTACATCGGATGGGTGATTTGGCTCGGAAACTACTGGTTTTTGTTCGGCGAACTGCTGATAATCGACATTTACATTACAAAATTCGTACGCTGGGCGTTCTGGAAGCCGAAAAATCCCGAAAACTGCTCGAAGGTAAAACGCAAAACTCTCGAATGGGTTGATGCATTGATTTTTGCTGTAATTGCGGCATCATTCATCAGGATTTTCTTCTTCGAAGCGTTTACGATTCCGACATCGTCTATGGAAAAGACCTTGCGCGTGGGCGACTACCTTTTCGTCAGCAAGACGGCTTACGGACCGCGCGTGCCGATGACACCGATTTCGTTCCCGTTTGTGCATCATACTTTGCCATTTACCCAAAGTACGCCATCTTATGTGACTTGGATTCAGAACGAATACCGCCGTATGACTGGCTGGGGCGACATCAAGCGTGACGATATGGTGGTTTTCAACTATCCGACTGGCGATACCGTGGTTTTGCAGATTCCTGCTCAGGACTACTACGACATTATCAGGATTACTCAGTTCCGCATGGCAGATTTCGACCGTCAGTACTCGACCATGATGAACAAGAAGATTGTGGTTGGCAATGTTTCGCAGAAAACAAACGACTATTACATGAATCTCGCATATTCGCTTTTTAATCCTGCAGTAAATGTTGCACATACCAATTCGTTTGTTAACGAAGCATCGACAAAGCTGCGCGAAAACGAAACCAATTTGGCGAAGGAGAATCCAGCAATTTCAGATGACGAAAAATACTATCGCCTTGCGCGTCAGATTGTTCGCGATATGTACGATTTGACCGTTCGTCCTGTTGACAAGCGTGAAAATTACATTAAGCGTTGTGTGGCAATTGCCGGCGATACATTGGAAGTGCGTGACGGCGAGGTCTTTGTAAACGGAAAGCCGCAGAAGGATATCCCATCAAAGCAGTTCAATTATCGCATTGCCATAAATACCGCCAACATTCCCGAAAAGGTGTTGCGTAAGAATGAAATAAATTCATCCGACATTTACGACCTGCATACCGACAGTATCAACTACAAGATTGTTCCGCTTACTGCCGAAAACTACGAGAAGTTCAAAACAATGTCGTTTGTTGAGTCGATTACAAAGAATACAGTTGCAAAGGGATTTACTGGCGATGACAGTTTCCGAATTTTCCCTCACAATGAGAAATTTCCATGGAATGTTGACTGGTTTGGTCCGCTGTATATTCCGAAGGCTGGCGATAAGATTCAGCTTACCGAGGAAAACCTTATTCTTTATGGTCGTGCAATTGGCTATTACGAGGGGAATACGCTTGAAGTGAAGGACGGCAAGGCATACATAAATGGTCAGCCAGCTACCGAATATACCTTTAAGATGAACTATTATTGGATGATGGGCGACAACCGCCACAATTCTGCCGACTCGCGCTATTGGGGCTTTGTTCCCGAAGATCACATAGTGGGCAAGGCATGGCTCATCTGGTTGTCGATGGATAAGGAGTACGGAGGAATCCGTTGGAACAGAATAGGAAAGATTGTTCACAATGAAGACTAAGAGGATATTTGTCGCAGTGTTGCTGCTCGCCATTATTGGTGGGGGAGTGGCATTTTATATGATGTTCGGATTCTACAGCGTAAAGGCATCTGATGGAAGCGAAAGCCATGTCTTTGTGCGCAAGACAAGTTCTTTTGATGTCGGCGATGTTGTTGCTTATTGGTATCCGCTGGAATATGACACGAAATTGTCAGCGCGCGATGTGTATGTGTCGCGGGTTGTTGGCGTTGCTGGTGACATAATGATGATTGATGATGGCGTACTTTATCGTAACAACAAGCAAGTTGATGAAAATTATGATACATATCATTGTTTTAGAGCATCAGTTGATTCCGCGAAGGTTGATTTTAGTGCTGTCCTGTCGAAGTACGAGGTAAGAATTGGAGCCTTGTTTAACGATGGCAAGGCGTGTGAGTTTGTCTGCACCGATGATGAGTTCGAGAAGATTCAAAATGCGGAAAAGTCCTTTTCGGCATGTCGCAAGATTGTTGACCGTGACGATTGGAAGGATGTTGATATTTTCCCATCCAGTGCATTTTTGGCATGGAACAAGGACAATTTCGGACCGATATACTTGCCAGTTGCCTGTGACACTTTGAATTTATCGCCAAGGCTTGCTCCTATATATAAGAATATAATAAGCCTTTTTGAAGGAAACGATTTCCAGTCCGACACCTATCATGTGCGCGTCAACCAGCAAGAAGCCAACGAGTATGTCGCCAAGAAAAACTATTGCTTCATACTCAACGATGACCGCACCGACAAGCGTGATTCGCGAATTTACGGACCAATACCGCAGGAATATATCATAGGAAAGGTCTGGTAGGCTATGGACACGCTACTTTCCACCGCATATTTCCCCAATGTTCAGTATATGAGCAAGTTCCTTGCAGGAAAGGTTGCCATTGAGAAATATGAAACCTATCCAAAGCAGACATACAGGAATCGTTGCAACATACTGAGCGCAAATGGTGTTTTGCCATTGTCGGTGCCAGTGCAGAAGAACTTTCACACGCTTACAAAGGACATTCGTATCGACTATTCGGAAATGTGGCAGCGCAACCATTATACTGCTTTGAAGTCCGCTTATCGCAATTCGCCTTACTACGACTACTATTTTTACAAGATTGAGCGTTTTTTTGAACAAAAGGAAACATTCCTTGTCGATTTGAATGCAAAAATCCTTGAAACGCTGTTTTCTATATTGAAGATTGATGCCGACTGGTCGTTTACAATCGACTATGTTTCTGTACCTAATGGATTTTGCGATATGCGTGACAGTATAAGTCCCAAGCCATCAAGGAATAAGCCTGATGATGCATTTGTCCCCAAGCCCTACATCCAGGTCTTTGCCGACAGGTTCGATTTTGTACCAAACCTCAGCATCCTCGACTTGATTTTCAATGTGGGACCCGAAAGCAAGGAATATATTGAGAGTTGTGTAGAATTAAATCTCTAAAATTTTTCAGATGTTAAGCTTTATTACATGGAATATCAGTCCCGAAATATTCACGGCAGGTGGATTTTCGCTTCGATACTATAGTGCTTTTTTTGCGATAGGGTTTGTATTGGCGTATTTCGTAATAAAGCATTACTACAAGCAGGAAAATATTCCGCAGAAAGAACTTGACCGCCTTACGGTTTTTGTCGTGCTTGGCGGAATTCTGGGAGCGCGTATCGGACATTGTGTTTTTTACGAGCCGTCATATTTTCTCACTCGTGAGCATTGGATGGAAATGATATTGCCATTTTCGTTTAGTCCGTTTCGCTTTACGGG
>JBGUHW010000180.1:0-2586 GCA_045112395.1 Bacteroidales bacterium | reverse complement strand
GCGCTCAATGTAGGAACATAGCCCATTATCTTGAGGTCAATCTGCTTTTTCAAAAGTTCGGAATTCTTTTGTAGCAACTGATAGTCGTAATTGTTTTCGATGTTGAATGTTTCGTTCTGCAAAGCGAGAATTGCTTCTGGCTTCAAAATATCGTCAACTGTCTGTGTGAGAACAAGTTTTGTGTTTACTCCGCAACCTAATTGCAGACGCATTGAGTTTTCAAGCATTTCGAGCGACCTGTTGGTAGAACTTATGCTTGTGCGAAGCGACAAAACCTGAACCATCAGCTTATCGGCATCGGTCTGTTCGGCGGCACCAACATCAACCGCATTTTGGGTTGTTTCGTGCAAGCTTTCAAGGTTTTCGAGACTACGCTCTAGCAATTCGGTTGTGTTCTGCATCACCAGAATCGACATGTAAACCTTTGCAACCTGATACCTTATTTCATCTTCCGATTGCTTTTTTGTAAGGTCGGAAAGGTCCTTTGACATTTCTGCAAGTTGGACACCTATAATCTGCTGTCCAGAAAGAGCCATCGATGCTGTGATTCCGAGAGTTCCAGTTGCTGGCATCGATATTGGCATTCCGCCGAAATTCATTTCGTAACCGCAGTAGTTAGAGTATCCGAGACTTGCGCTTACCTGCGGAAGCATTGATGCGATTGCTCCCCATTTGGCAGCTTCTGCCTTCTGAACCTCAAGACTTGAATTCTTCAATGTCTTGTTGTGCTCAACAGCATAGTCCTGTGCCGCTTTCAGGGATATTGATAACGAACCTCCGTCGTCCTGTGAAAATGAATGTGCAACCGTTATCAGCAGAATTGCCACGGTTATAAAAAACGCCTTCGTTTTCATTTGTTGCCTTTACTTTTTATAATTTTCTTTACTTTTTCGTTAATTATTTCTTGTCCCTGTGGAGTGGATATTCCTAGTAAGATAGGGATTGTAATTGTGTGATGGAAAGCTACCGGAGGCTTGCTCTTTACAAAATCCTGCTCGTTTTCGTATATGCTTACGAGTTTCTGCAATGTAAAAATCAAAATGTCCGTGTCGATTTCTTTCTTGAAGTAGTTTTCGATTTTGCCACGCTCAACAAGCTTGAATATTGTGGTATATGTTTCCTCTCTTATTTTCTTGTATGCGTTTGAATATATAGTCGGGTGATACTTTATTAAATCCTCAAGTGTTTTGGGATTTGTCTTCGATTTTGCATTGGTCTGGACTTTCTCTTCGGCTATGCTAAAAATTGCGTCCAGCACATTATCGCTTTCGGCTATTATCTTTTTGATTTTTTCATCAGCCTTTTTGAGCTCATACTGCATTACTTGCATCACAAGATCGTCCTTGTCCTTGAAAATCTCGTAGAGCGTGCGCTTGGAAATCTTAAGGTCCATTGAGATGTTGTCCATCGTTACTGGCTTGATACCATTGGAGTTAAGCATCTTCGCAACCTCTTCGAGTATGGTTTCTTTTTCAATCATAAATGTGCAATTAAAGATGCCGCGAAATTAGAAAACTTTTTCGTGCGAAAACTTTTTCTGTGGTTAAAGTTTTGTTAATGCTGGTGAGGCTAGATTTTAACTTATAGCGTTTGCGATTCTTGAACTTCTAATTCCGAATTGGGACTGGCTTTTTGCTTGGAAGTTTTGCTGTTTTCATTCTTCCTGCGCAAATATGCCACTATGGTTTTTCTCAAATGCTCGCCATCCGATACCTTGTGAATTTTTCCATTTTGTGCAACCGAGATATTTCCCGACTGCTCGGACACGATGATAACCAGAGCATTGGAATTTTCTGACATTCCCAAACCAGAACGATGACGCAAACCATATTCGTTTGGCAGATTTGGATTCTGCGAAACAGGAAGAATGCACTTTGCCGCTACAATCTTGTTTTTTTCGATTACCATTGCTCCGTCATGGAGTGGTGCATTCTTATAGAATATTGCCTTGATTAATTGAGTATTAATGTCGGCATTCAATTTTTCTCCAGTTTGTATTATTGTCTGAAGCGATGTTTCGCGTGCGATTACTATTAGCGCTCCTGTCTTTGTTTCGGCCATTTCTACGCTTGCCTGAACAATGCTCTCGACTCCATCATGCGAGAAATCGTTAATAAGTTTTACCTTACCAATCAATGCGCCACGCTTCAGGTATTTGTCGCCAAGCATAAGCAGGAACTGTCTGACTTCCTGCTGGAAAACAATAATCAAAACTATAACACCGACACCAATCACCTGTCCCATAATGGATTCCAGAAGCTCCATTTTCAGAGCCTTCACAAGCAACCACACAAAATATATTATTGCGATGCCGAAGAAAATCTTCATTGCCGCAGTTCCTTTTATCAGTTGGTACAACTTGAAAAGCAAGAAAGCGACAATTAGAATGTCGATTACATCAATGACTGTGATATGTATCAGCGATAGCAACACCTTATTAATATTATGGCGCAAAAGTAAAAAATATTTACGAATTACGATTTTAGAATGATTGATTTATACGGTAGAAAAGGATTGCCAGCCGTCTATTGGGTTATAAGTTTTGATTTTAACAGTCTGTCAATTACAACAGTATCTTTTTCTATG
>JBGUHW010000179.1:0-2037 GCA_045112395.1 Bacteroidales bacterium | reverse complement strand
ATGGTTTCAACTGTACCATCTTCATCAATGAAGAGAACAATTGCGTTGTCAAGCTTCGCATTTCCTGATGTTGGAATATATTCGAAGTAGCAACGACCTGGCTTCATTGTAGAATTCTTATTGAGCTTGCCGAAATGACCATTCTCTGCTACAATATATCCGTGGTCAGCGAGTTTAGCGTCTGAACCCTTGATTGGCTCAAATGTACCACAGAATCGAGCACCATTGTAACTTGCTGTTTTCACATCCTTTGTTGCCCACACAGTAGTACCCATATCACCAGTCAGCTCACTTGCGTTATTACCGATTTCCAATAAGTATGGAGTGTTTGCAACGATGACATCTGTCGTTATTGTTGAAATCTCATTCTTCTGCTCATCATAGCCAGTAAGTCTTCCCATTCTTCTGAACACGTCTAATGCGCTTGAGATGTTGAATGGAACTACTATTGTGCCGTATGCGTCAGCTTTGAAGTTGCGATAGTATTTTGTTGTGCTTGCAACGAAGTTCTTATAAACATAAATCTCCTGACCATTGTCGGAAATCTCATAGCTGCTACTATTCTGACCTACTACGATGTTCTTACCAGATGCGTTTGCTCCTGTTGCGAAATATGCAATTCGGTTGTCGTTAATGTCTGTTGATACAGCACCGAGGATACTTGCATTGCTGAAATCATAATTAAGGTATGTATATGCTGGTTCATTGAGAATAGCCTCAACCTTGCCGTTATCAACAACTCCAGATACAAAACCTACTTTGCCATCACCTGTTACTGTGTATGACTCATATCCCTCTGCAATTGCAGTTGGGTTGTATGTAACATAACAGTTGCTGTATATAGTACCACGTGCATAGTTACCGTCAATATTAAGAATTGGCAGGAACTTATTTCTACGGAAATTCATGTAATAGAGTTCGTCAACGATTTCTACACCATCGTCATCTTCATCTATTACTGTGTTGTTCCATTTTGCTGATTTAAGTTCTGTACCAGTGAAAATGACAGCAGGCTGGATGTTTTTTATCTCAGTACATGCAACTATGTATTTTGCAAATTCTTCTGAAGTCTTATTTGGAGTATATGCGCTCACATAGTTACCAGACATTTTTGTATAAACAATATCCTCCTCCTTTACTACTACATCATAGACAGTTGTGCTTGATTTAACACGCTCTGTAAATGGTGCAATGTTACTTGAGGTTGCTGAGGCATTAGTCAGCTTTACGTTGTAAATGAGATTACAGTCGCTGACCGTAACTCTCAAGTCACTTTTCAAAGTAACCTTGTACTGGTCGGTGTTTATGTCAAATGAACGTCCATTTGAATAAAGAGTGTCACCTTTTTCTGAGTTGGCATCGAGATCTTTCACGGTGTCATAAGAATAGGTGTTTCCGTTTTTGTCAGTGACAGTTGCGGAAGTCTTGCTTTGCGCGAACATAACGTTTACGCTTGCAGAAAGAACTGCTGTTAAAAGTAATAATCTTTTCTTCATATTATGTATTTTTTATCTATTCCTGTTGAATTAATGTATCTATATCCCTTTCATCATATAGAATCCTGTGATATGTGCATATTCGGGTGCAAAAATAACAATTTTTTTCGAACTGACCAAATTTTGGAAAAAAAAAAAGAAAAAATTAACAAAAACATTGAATATGAAAAAGAAACGATGTGTGGTTTCTATGTCCAGTGCTTTTACTATTATACCCAAAAAAGAGGAAAGACGTGCTTTCCTCTTTTGGTTTTATTAGTAAATATACACTTATTCATCATATTCATCGTCTTCTGAATCCCAGAAGCCTATTGAACCTTTGGCGTCAAGTTGTCCATGACCAGGGCCGATATATGAACTTTCGAGAATGTTGTTCCATGCAGTGAAGGTGGCAACTTTTATCTCAGGTGAAATATATCTTTTTTTCATCTTGTATATTTATTTTGTAATTTTCTTTGTTGAGCCATTAGAGTATTTAACGATGTTGATACCCTTTGTTAGCTCATTTTGCTTTCTACCGTTGATGTCGTAGATTGCGATG
>JBGUHW010000178.1:0-3542 GCA_045112395.1 Bacteroidales bacterium | reverse complement strand
AACGAAGCAGATGCTATTTTAGGAAGACGCGTTACATCAATAAGGGATGCTGCAGATGCTGATGAAAATAGAATGCAAAATGTTATTTTACAAGAATTGGAAAATTTTGAAGGTATTTTATTTGCAACTACCAATATGGTAGGAAATTTAGATGCAGCCTTTGAGCGTAGATTATTTTTTAAACTGCACTTTGAAAAACCGAATGAAATGGTAAGAAAACAAATATGGCTGTCCCAATTGTCGTCCATGTCTGATGAAGATGCCGCCTACTTGGCATCGGAATTTGAATTTACCGGTGCCGAAATAGACAATATTGTGCAAAAAATAGAAATTTATGAAGCATTGCACGGACATTTCCCGCCAATAAACACCATTGTTCGCTTTTGCAAACATAACAAATTCAATACTAATTTTATGTTCCAAAATGAAGAATAGCTTAATAATTTAAAATATTTTATGTGTTGATAAAAAAAATAATGAATAAGTAAGTAATTAAATCATAAAAAAGTATAATTTTGCAGAGTTGAAAACAAGATTAAAATGAGATTACATATTAAAATTTCACAAAATCAAACAATAATACCTTTTGAATATCAACAAAAGTTAACAGGTGTTTTGCACAAATGGTTGGGAGAAAACAATCAGGAACATGGCGAAGTTTCGCTTTACTCGTTTTCGTGGTTGAAAAACACAAAAGTGACAGGCAAAGGGTTAAATTGTCCAACAGGAGCTTCGTTTTTCGTTAGTTTTTACGACACACTAAGACTAAAAAAAGTTTTATCAAATATTAGGACTGAACCTGAAATATTTTGCGGGATGGTTGTTGAAGATGTTATCATTGAAGACACACCAGATTTGACGCAACAAGAGCAATTCAGTTTGGGAAGTCCAATCCTAATAAAAAGACCAGTGAATGGAAAAATTACTGAATTCTATTATGATAATCCTGAAAGTGGAAAGTTATTAGAGGAAACCTTGCGAACAAAAATGAAACTTGCAGGAATCCCAGACGATGACACATTGAGCATAGCGTTCAATCTTTCATACGCAAAAAAGAAAACAAAACTTGTTTGGTATGACAATATCAGCAACAAAGCAAATATGTGCCCTGTGATTATCAAGGGCAGCAATCTGACAAAACAATTTGCGTGGAATGTTGGGTTGGGTAATAGCACAGGAGTTGGTTTTGGTTCAATTTATTAGCAAAAGACTATGTATTATACAGTTAGATATACAGGAAAATTCGGATTCATTAAGCCGTGGACAGCCGTCAGAGATGGCGAGACTTTCAGTCAACAGTTTCTGACCCCTTCTATAATTGAGGGAATCGAAAAGAAATTGTTTCCTGAATTATTGGCTAATAGTGGCAGTATTTGCAAGATAAAGAGGCATAAGTTGAGTTATGCGTCTATTGAGTCACAACAGGAAGTGACGCAAGCAAGAGGTTGGAAAGTAACGAAAAAAGAGATGTCGCGTGAACGTTCAATCTTAAAGCGAGGCGTAATGCTTGACCCCGTTTTGTATCTGGCATTCAGCGATAAAATCGATGCTGAAACTGCCGCAAAACAACACATCTGCCTTTGCCGAAACGAAGATGTTATGCTGCCAGATACAGAAATATATGAATTTACCGACGAAGAATTTGCCGAACTTGATGGTTTTGAATTACGATTTGGCGAATCGGAACAATCATTTCTCGTCGGTTACAACAGATTCGACAACGGGAACCCGATGTATGGTTGGATAGAATATAACGGAAACAAACTCTTATAAAATGACGGGCAAGTACGACTACATATTAGCAAAACACGAGGATTCAGGCGGAATGACGCTGACGCAACACCTTAAAGATGTTGCCGATGTAGCCGTTGTCATTGCCCGAAATGTAGGTCTTGCCCCCGATTCTGCTTTCAAAGGCGCGGTTCTGCACGACATTGGCAAAACCAGTCCGTTGTTTCAAATGTCGTTGAAACACGGATATGTTCCGCAGCCATGTTTTGTTTTCCGCCACGAAATTGCTTCGTTGCTTTTCATTTCGATGTTTCCCGAAAACGAATGGCCAACTATTATTGATATGATTGTTGCGCACCATAAATCTATCTTTCAAGATGTTCGGAAAAAGGGTATTCTTGATTTGGACGAGAATATGGATTGCTTCGCACGGCACGCCGAAAGATTCGATGAGTGGAGCCCCGTTGCGTTAGGCATTTTGAGCGAATTTGGCATTGAAACACACCCGATTAGCATTGAAGAAGCCCGAAACAATTATGAGTTTGTTGTTGATTATTGCTACGACAAACCACTGAACGAATCGGAATGGAAAGGTTTGCTGATGGCTGCCGACCATTTTGCTTCTGCTTTGGAAGATAAGTTGGAAAGCAATCTTGACAAACTTTTCATTAAGCCCGACCTGTCATTTTACAACCGCCAGCACCATTTGTACCCGTTGTCGATGGTGCCGACCGATGACAATAGAAACCATACATTAGTTACAGCCCCGACAGGTGCAGGCAAGACCGATTTTCTGCTACGCCGTTGCAAAGGCCGTGTGTTCTATACTTTGCCGTTTCAAGCGTCAATCAATGCAATGTACGACCGCATCAAAACTGATTTGAAAAACACTGACGCACAAGTATATCTGCTTCACGCTGCGTCGAATTTGAAAATGAAAGACGGCAAACTAGAGGAGCGAATTATGCAAAAGCACATTGGCGCATCGGTGAAGGTGATGACACCACACCAAATGGCATCAATCGTGTTCGGAATCAAGGGTTACGAGGCAATGCTGCTCGACCTTAAAGGCTGCGATGTGATTCTTGACGAGATTCATACTTATTCCAGCGAAACGCAAGCAATAGTTTTGAAAATTATTGAAATACTTAAAGTTATTGGTTGTCGGATTCACGTCGGCACAGCCACAATGCCTTCGGTTTTGTATGACAGAATCCTTCAACTGCTTGGCGGAAAAAACGAAGTTTACGAAGTGATTCTGTCTGACGATATTCTTAAAACTTTCAATCGGCATATTATTCACAAGGTTGAGCAATGGGACGATTGTACGGCAATAATTGAAAAAGCCGTTGCCCAAAAACAGAAAGTGCTGATTGTCTGCAACCAAGTAAAACGCTCACAACAGATGTTCGATTCAATTTGCAAGGCATTTCCTTCTGTTGAGAAAATGCTAATACACAGCCGATTCAAACGTGGTGACCGTTCGCGATTGGAAAAAGATTTGAAAGAAACCTTTAACCGAATGACCGAGGCTTGCATTGTGGTTTCGACACAAGTGGTTGAAGTGAGCCTTGACATTAGTTTCGACCTGATGATTACTGAATGTGCACCAATCGACGCTCTAATTCAGCGTTTTGGCCGTATCAACCGCAAACGAACCGATGAAACAATTGGCAAATTCAAGCATATTTATGTGATACAGCCGCCACAGACCGACAAAGAAGCGTTGCCATACGATGCGGAAGTTTTAAAACGCAGTTTCGAGGCTCTGCCAGACGACGATGTGATTGAAGAATCGTCAGTACAGACTA
>JBGUHW010000177.1:0-16293 GCA_045112395.1 Bacteroidales bacterium | reverse complement strand
GTGAAGCATTTATGAACGTCTGTAAAAAAATCGGAATCGAACCGCAACACTGCCTCATGATTGGTGACCGCGATGATACCGATGGAGACGGTGCAAAGTCTGTCGGAATGCGATTTGTAAAGGTCGAGAATGCAACCAAGCCAGAAGGACAAGATGATGTTTATGGTTTGCTTGCGCGAGCTAAAGGTTAACTTCGTTGAGGGCTGCGCCGTTCTAGTTTCAAAGTTTCTGGTTTTTGGTTTCTGGTTTCAGGTGTTAACAACAAAAAGCAGTGCCAACCATAGAAACCAATTAGCAGCGAAGCGTCAAAAAGGCATCAGCCTCAATCCTCCACAGCTGGCCACGGATTTACCACTATTCCAGCCATCTGCTCCATATTCTTGTGGGCAATAGTGCAGACTCGCAGAAGTTCCTCCTTACGGTTTGCATTCTTGTCAAAAAATATCGGTTCACCAACATGCAAGGTCACGCATGGTTCATTACGCTTTCCAAACAATTTGTACAAACCTTTGCGCTCGCGATAGCTGTAAACCAATGGAATTACGGGAATATCATACTTGTATGCCATTGAAAACGCTCCAAGTTTGAACGGACGAATTGGCACATACATGTTCCACCGTACCGTCTCTGGAAAAATCAGAAACCAGTCCCTACGTCTATAATACTCGTCGAATGCCTCGTTAAACTTGCGCATACCTCCGCGGGTTTCAGGAATAGGAATACCACCGGCATGGCGCATAAACCAGCCGTTCTTGCCGTTGAAATGCTTGGCAAACATAGGAATCCATATCCTACCGAAACGCTTAACTGCCTGATTTACACCAAATGCATCAAAAATAAAAACATGATTGCATATACACATTGCACCATTTTTCAATTCTTTGCGATACTTGCGGACATTTTTTCGACCTTCTATCCTAAATCCGAAATGAAAACGATTCCAAAATGCGACGAGAACCCATTTTACGAAAAATCCCAGTATTCCGTTCAACTTGAAACTCAACGAATTGTCGACGTACGGAAATGTCTCGTCAAACTGATATTTCCCTTTAGAAGAATCTTCGACCTCCACTTTCAGCAGACGACGAAACGGGTCATCGGTAGGATATTCCATTCCAATATCTGGAATGCAGACATCTTCTTTTACCTTAAATGTACCGAATTGCATTTTATTAATTCTTAACACCGCAAATATAATGTTTTTTTGGGGAATATTATCAAAACAACGCAATTCCACCTATTCGTATAGAAACAAGAAACATCCTTTGAACTTTCAAACCTTTTCATTATTTTTGCCATACAAAATTTAAAAAGGTAATATTCTATGGCAGATCAAAGACTAGAAGAGTATCGTGCATACTACAAAGCACGCACCGAGCGGTATGCTGGCAACCCGCACAGAAAACATTCATACGAAGCCGAGAAAAAACTAAGCGACCTTTTCGACAGGTACGACACCCTTGAGGAAATTGGACAGAACCTTGGACACCTCAACGTAGATTGTGCATTTGCAACTGTACGCGACCAGTACGAGATGGAAAGCGAATACTACGAGAGCGTTCAGGAACCGGTACGTAAGAAAGGCGCTGACAACATACTCGCCAACCTCGACAAGTACACCGACCTCAACGATATGATGACCATGATTAACGACCTTTCCAACAAGAACAACGTTGAAGTAACGGCTGACGAGGGAAGCGGTAAGGCTCTGTTTGATAACTGGAAGCAGATTGACGAAATCGACATCTTTACCAAGGCTGTTGTCCCTGCAAAATATAAGAGCATAATGATGGAAACCGTTGCCAAGACAAAGCAGAGCATAGTTGAAGATGTAAAATCGACCGAGGACACTTTGGGTAAGTGGGTTGAAGGCTGGCGCATGAAACCTGAACTTACGCGCGAATACAGGTACAGGCACGTTATACCATTCAGCGACGAGGAAATTGAGGAACACCTCAAGAAGTTCAAAAACATTATTAACAGATAAAAGGAGGACAAAATATGGCAGTAGATAAAACAATGCTCGACGCAATGACCAGCGGCTACAAGTTCTATCTCGACGACATGAAGAGCAAGAACATCACAGGTCAGTACTACGACGAAGTTGAAAGACTTTACAAGCGCATCGAGGAGATTGGTCAGGAAAGTGCCGATATGAACGAAATGTATGCCAAGATGCAGAACGAGAACATTACTGTTAAGATGTCCGAAGCATACACCCGCGCTCTTACCGAAGAAGGCAACAAGAAATATATGCCGCAGAACGGTGAAGTTCCCGATGATAGTCAGCTATTCAAGAATAACATTGATGCATTAAAGAATTGTATCAAGTCCTTGCGCGACAATTTCGACAGTTTGATGGAGAAAGCTACCGAGTCGGGGCGAATGAGACTTATGGTCGAAAACAATCCCGAGCCACTTATCAAGTGCATCGAAGACATGATTGCAGTATCGGAGGAGCCTGGCATGACATACGCCAACTTCTTGCGCATACAGATTGAACGCGGTCTCGACAAGGCTGCCGAAGGCGTTACTACCAGCAGTTTCCTCGAAGACATTGTCGAATGCAAGAAAGCCTTTATGGTGCCAGAAATCGAAATCAAGATGTGGGAAGAAAAACTCGAAGAGTACAAAAAGGTTGCTGCAAACAACAAGTTCAACCTTGTGGATCTGCACGAGTGGGAGTTTATTTCCGACAGGATTGATAGGAAGTACAAGCCAGAACTCATAAAGCGCGAGCGTATCAACGATATGTTCATGGAAATTGTCAGCGATTTGTCCCACTGGGTTATTTCGTACTGCGCGTATCCGCCATCAGAGATGATGCCTTGGAATGTAATGCCGCGCGATGCCGCAATTGCCGATTTGACAAGAATCCAGAAGGTTACTCCCGGTATAGTTAAGGAACGTGAAAAACTTCTTTTCCGTTACTTCGGTCTAAGACTAAAGGACATTGTAAAGGACGAGTATTTCCTGAACGACATAAAGTCTAACATGATAGACGACTCGCAGGAATATCTTGAATTCCTTTTGCTTGAGGTTTATCCGCAATGCAAGCCATTCAATGATGCATCACGCGAACTTATCGAAAAGCAGACTTCGTTTTACAGAGGCAAGAAGGAAGTAAATCCCGACAGAAAAGAGCCTTACCTAAGAATGAAGAAGTACTACGATTCCAAGTTTGGCGAAGGCTACATGGTAAAATCGATGAAGGAACAAGGTCTTGGTGATGCCGACAAGTTAGAATACGAAAGCAACGCTGCACCTTGGAATCTTGAATCGTTCTTAAGCCACGTCGAAGGCAAGATTGCAGAACCCGACCTCAATGAAACCTTTGTGGACAATTCTGCATCGAGCAAGGTAGAAGAAGCAACCAGCACGATTAAGGAAAAGGCAGGTGATTTGTTCTCATTCTTCAAAAAGGGGAAAGACAATAACGATGGGGAATCCAGACAATATAAAACGAGGAGGACATAACCTTCCTCGTTTTTTTATGCAACTTCAAATTTTTCAAAATGGACTTTCAGACAACAAAAGCTTTGCTTGATGAGCGGTACGAGAAGTTTGCCGTAGATAGTTTCGTGGATAACGACCCAATACAGATTCCACATTCGTTTTCACGGAAAGAAGACATAGAAATAAGCGGCTTTTTCGCATCGATGATTGCATGGGGCAACCGCAAGATGATAATAAACAACGCGAAACGCTTCATGCAATTAATGGACAATGCCCCTTACGATTTTGTAATGAATTTCGAGGAGAAGGACCTGAAGGCACTCGATGCCGCTATACACCGCACTTTCAATGGAGACGACATGCGCTTCTTTGTGCGCTCGCTAGCAAACATTTATCGTAATCATGGCGGACTCGAAGCTGTTTTCTGCAAATTCCACGAAATGGACAAGAACCTTATGAATGTTCATACGGTTCTGTTCGAAATTCCGCACGAGTCACGCAACATGCGCCACATTTCCGACATAACAAAAGGCTCTGCGGCCAAGCGGCTAAACATGTTCCTGCGCTGGATGGTGCGTAATGACGGACGCGGAATAGATTTCGGTTTATGGAAAAGCATTAGTCCCGCCAACTTGCTCATTCCTCTCGATGTACACTGCGGACGCTGTGCCCGCGACCTAAACCTGCTTACACGCAAGCAGAACGATTGGAAATCGGTGCTTGAACTCACAGAGAACCTTCGCAAATTCGACCCAGCAGACCCAATAAAGTACGACTTCGCACTTTTTGGTTCGGGGGTAAACCAAAATCCCGTTGTCTGATGCGTGACGACTTCTTCACATTCAAGCAGTTTCGCATAATGCACCGCAAGTCGATAATGAAAGTCGGCACGGATGGCGTGCTGCTTGGCGCATTTGTGGATTGCAAAAGCGCAAACCGCATTCTCGATATTGGCACAGGCACAGGATTGCTTTGCCTGATGCTTGCACAAAAAAGCAATGCAACGATTCATGGAATCGACATAAACGCAGAGGCTGTAGAAGTGGCAAAATTCAATGTAGAGCAAAGCAACTGGCACGAACGGATACAAATCTTTCATTCTTCTGTGCAGGATTTCTCGCCAGAGGAAAAGTACGATCTCATTGTATCAAACCCGCCGTTCTATACCACAGATGTCGTTGCGCCAGAAAAAGGCCGTGCGCTTGCTCGTCACGACATAAGCCTCAACATTTCAGAGTTAATAGCTTCTGTCGACAGGCTTCTTGCTCCCAATGGTCGCTGCTATGTCATCTATCCTACCGAACAATGCTTGCAATTCGAGGAAGAAGCAAAAAAATTAGGTTTGTATGCAAACACAAGACTTTATGTTTCATCACATCCTGACACTCCTAGTATCCGCACAATCTTAGGAATGAGCAGAGAAAAATGTGAACCCAATTGCGACACGCTATTCATTGAAAATGGCGCACGCCACGACTTCAGCGAGAAGTACAAACTCCTAACAAAAGATTATTACTTGAAATTTTAGAATAGTCCGAGAGTAAGTGCCAGATAAACTCCCGGTGCGTTAAGAACGGACTGCTTGTATAGTTCCGGCGTTTTTACCTTTATATGAAACTGATAGTTTATTCCGAGCGAAATCTTAAGAATATCGGTAATTGAGTATTCCACTGCAGCAGATGGGACAATTGCAACAAAACCTGCCCTATCGAATCCTTTACGGCTTACGGCATTTATTAACGCCGATGAGCCATAGCCAACTTTTATATCGGTAACCAAGTGAAAAGAGTGGTCGTTGAAAAATGGATAGCCGAAATATATACCGCCATGACTCTGTCTTAGACTGTATGGGTTAGAATCTGTACCTACAATTCTTGCAGCTTTGCTCATTCCGTCGAAATATGCACCGATACGAAAGTCCTTGACAATAAAACCGCACGAACCGCCAATAGTTATCGACATGCCTTTTTCTACCGAGAAGAATTGTCCGTTAATTGTACAGAAACCTCCCTGCTGGTATTCGTCTGGCTGAGCCTGCGAAAATCCAGCAAAGCTTAATAAGGATAGAACCAATATGAAAACAAGTTTTCTCATCATATAAACCAAACCTAATTATTGCATATTTATTGTGTATGATTATAAAAAACAGCGGAACTTGTCCGCTGTTTTCCTATATGAGCATTTCGAATTCTAGTTAAAACCTCCCAATTTGATGATGTCGATACGTTTGTTTACGCACATAGCAGGAATCTTGGCTGCCATTGCTTCGTTTTCGGGATTCTTAATATCCTTTATGTACGACTTGTACTGGTCGGTCATGAAGATAACAAGGTCGCATTCTGCTTCGTTAGCATACTTGTACATTTCGTCCGAGAAATTCTTCTTGCTGTCGAGGTACTTGATGTCGTAGTCGATAAGGCAATCGTTGAACATATTTTCAGCAAAAGTAATTGTGTTTTGTATTGCCTTTCTGCTGAATCCATCACTGTCCCTATAAGAAATGATATAAACCTTGCTTTCGAACAATGTATTCAGGTATTTTACCCACTGAACTCTGATTCTCGATGACTTATCAGCATCAATCGGGATAAGGATTCGGTCGTATTCACCGTAGATTGGTGGATTCTGAACCAGAATGAACGGGATAGTAACGAACTTCTCGACAATCTTGATTGCCTTTTTCAAGTTCTTTATTCCGTGAGTTCCCATTACGGCAAGGTGAGCATTTATTTCGGTTCCATACCTGTATATTTCCTTATCAATGTCTCCCTTTCTAACTTCCACGGTGATTTCCAAGTTTCCTTTGTCCTTCTTGAAATCATCTGCTATTGTTTGCAACTTTGCCTTTGCCGATTCGATTTCATCTGTCTTCGAGACAATGTGAATCAAACTGATAGGATTGTTGTGTGTCTTACCAATCATATAGGCGTGCTCGAGAGCGTAGGCGCCTACCTCTGTAAAATCGTGCGGTACTAATATTGGTCTCATATTTATTTATTATAAAGTAATCAATAAAAAAACAATTCTCATTGTCGGCAAATTTATAAAATATTTTAGTACCGACAAAAGATTTGTCTTCTTTTTTATTTTTTTTGTTAACACCACAAAGTTAATGTAAAATGGCTTCGCCGTTTCTGGTTCAACGTTTAAGGTTCAACGTTTAAGATTCCTGGATTTGAAAATTTGAAAAAATTTGAAGATTCGATAATTTGATGATTGTAGCGGCGCAATGTGTTGCGCCGATTATGTGCAATGATTTGCGCCGTTTAAGACGCAAGATTTTGCGTCTGTACAAGAAGAATCGCGCCCATTTGTAGAATCACGCCATGGCACGATTGTACAAATCAAGGGTTCAAAAGTTTAAGGTTCAATGTTAACGTTTACCCTATCACATTCTTCATAGTCCTAAGTTTGTGGGTATATTTTTTCAGCTCATCGTTGTAAATACCATTATGGTCAATTCTGTCGATGCGAACTTTCTTGGATGCATGGATTATCTCTGTAGGAGAATACACTATTCCTACATGCACTATATTGCCTTCGTCGTCGTCGAAAAAAGCAAGATCGCCAGGTTGTGCCTCCATGACAAAACTCATTGTCTTGCCTTCCTTTACCTGCTCCGATGCATCGCGAGGCATAAGCAAACCCGACATCCTGTAAACCAATTGCACAAAACCACTGCAATCGATTCCCCACTGCGAACGTCCGCCCCAGAGGTAAGGTGTCTCAATCAAAGCTTCGGCATCGGCAATAACACGGCTACGAGCATCCATTCCTCCGCGCTCCGAAAAGTCGCTCAATATGTAATAATTGTTAGCCCCTATATTAAAATTTCGTTCTGCAAAAGCCGATTCTGGCAATAGGGAACCCTTTGGAATAAACATCTGAAGCTTCTCGTTCTTTATCATCATGGTTGGACTATCGCATACGACATACCTATTTTTTACATACGATGCATCATGACTGTCACCAACATACGAAGAAACTGTCACAGTCTCTATCCAACCAGAATAGTTATCGTGAAGCAAACGGATTTTTGTCCAGTCGGAATGCCTTGCAACAATCTCAAACACCTCGCCGAAAAGCACCTGACTTACCATTTCAGACCTGTGCGACATTCCTGCCCGCAACGGAAGATATGCATATTCGCAAATGCCCAATTCCATAATTAACTATATATAAGATACTTACTTCTAATTTTCTTAAAATTCTCAAGTCCTTCTTCCCACGAATGCCTTATATCTTCTTCTGGCACACCGTTTTCGATCTGCTTGCGAAACTCCTTTGTTCCGACAAGCTTTTCGAGCATATTGTTCTTGTTGAAGAAATTGGGCTTATCTGGAAATAGTTCATACATCTTGATTATCAGCGACACATTGAATTTGCCAACACTCCAATCAAATATTGCATCGCCATCAGCAAGGTTGAAGCCATAACATTCCTTTCCGTTGAGCAAAGGATTGGATGCCCCAGCGTTTGGCTTTGGCGTAAATGTAAAAGGATTTTCAACCACATCCTTGTACAGAGGATGCCCGAGCACCTGAAACTGCATATCGGTTCCACGGCCAACGCTTATGCAGGTAGCCTCGAATATGCAAAGCGTAGGGTAAAGTTCAATGCTTCGTGCGTTTGGCAGATTTGGCGATGGTTTTATCGGCAGTTTGTACTTGCGGTAATGAGTATAGTTCTGACATGGCACAACGGTTAGACTACATTCGATTCCACCTTTCAGCCAGCCTTCGCCATTAATCATCTGCGCGTATTCGCCTATCGTCATACCATATACTATAGGAACAGGATGCATTCCGACAAACGAACGATAATTTGCAGTATCAAGCACAGGTCCGTCAATGTATGATGCGTTCGGATTCGGGCGATCAAGGACAATTACAGGAATTTCGGATTCTGCACAAGCTTCCATTACATAATGCAAGGTGGAAAGATAAGTGTAAAAACGCACCCCGACATCCTGAAGGTCGAAAACAACCATATCAACATCTTTCAATTGCTCCTTTGATGGTTTCTTGTTGTTTCCGTATAGTGAAACTACATCAAGTCCCGTCTTTTCATCCTTTCCGCTATCCACTTTCTGTCCAGCATCGGCGGTGCCACGGAAACCATGCTCAGGACAAAATGCCTTGACGACCTTCACTCCTTCCTTCAAAAGCATATCCGCCAGATGAAGCGTATCGATAAAGCTTGCCTGATTGGCGACAATAGCCACTCTTTTCCCCTCAAGCAAAGGCAAATACATCTCGGTATTGTATATTCCAGGGAATATTGGCAGAGCCTCTACCCTATCTGGGTTTTCGGTTGGAACATCAACGGTTTGATTCTCAAGCGCACCTGCATTTCCACACGAAGAAATCACAAGTGCTGCAAACATTACCGCCAGAATAGAAAATTTCATATTAATTCCAATTAATTTTACAAAATTAGGTCAAAATAAAACATCAAGCATCGGCATATCATAAAGTTAATAACAAAGCGGTGTTATTTGGAACAAAGAGTTTTGCAAGCTGAATATCATTATTAACACAAGGCGCATCAATATGGTATTATGGAGCAAAAACAATTCACACGAACTACCTTCCATCAAACAATCTCAAAACAAAATAAAAAGCACTTCCCTTTACACACAATAAAACAACAACGTATTTCGTTATACAAAAAATTGATAATATATGGATACCAGATTTTCAACAACATTTAGCATGCTATGCATAATTATGCTGGCATTTGCCACATCGTGTAGCAACAAAAGTGAAAAAATGTCGGATAGCGACTATGTAAACCTCGCTCAGGAAAAGATTGACAATTGCAAGTCGGGACACATTAGGATGAAATATTCTCACAGGTTCGACAACGAGCCGAGGTCGAGAGAATCTGTGTTCGACATCGAATTCTATTTCATAAAGGATAGTACTGGCAGTGTGAAGTCGTTCTTTTCAACAGTTAAGTACGACACCATTAACACGGAAAACTTGTTTTTCAACGATACAGTTACCTCTTTGGACAATGGTGCAATATCAAGATGCTTGTATTTCCCAACACAGCCGCAGTATTATGAATACAAGTGGGTTAAGAACGGCAATCTCACAAAAATTTTTGGATACGACAGCATTTCGTGTACCGACACCATAATAAACCAGAACAAGGCAGCAATAATATCGGCCGACAAGTACAACGAAACGGGTTCGGTATTCCGCACACACGAACATTGCTCCTACATTATTGGAACCGACGGAACACTGTACGCAACCACATACTGCTACGAAGAACTAATGTTGCCCAACGCAACGTCAGCGTACAAGCACTACTACGACCACATAGACATCGATGAGATTACACTTTATAATGAAATAAACCCGGACATCGAAAGCTTGATAAACAACAAGCGTTCCGAATTGGCAAGTTTCCCCAAACCCGAAACTACGCTTAGCTATCGCACAAATGACAATTCAGACGAGCTCACACTAGAAAATAAGCCCTTCCCAGAAAAAGCCTACAACTGGCAACTGCCGACATATAACGGAGATACACTATCATCGACAGACATAAAGTCAAAGATAATGTTTGTAGGATTCTACGATTTAACCGATTCATTTTCTATCACAGAAGAAATTTTTGCCCTGCACTGCATGAAACTCATCGACAGCACATACAACGACGACGATGTATGCGTAGTTGGATTCAACATTGGTGACAAAGAGACCGACAATGCAAGAGCCATACTGGAATCGGGAGACATCAAATTCAACAATGCGATGGGATTTAGCCTAGCTCAGCAATACAACTTGAATTCTTGCCCATACTTTTTGATAATCGACTGCGCCACAAACGAAATAATATATCACCAACGAGGTTCGTACGGCTACGAAAACTATGGTGCTAACGAATATATGAAGGTGATTGACGAAGCATTGGCGAGGATAAAGAGATAAACGAAAAGCACAAAAGGTTCGCTAGCCCAAAGACTCATAATCCGGCAAAAAGCAGTCATACCGACTAGCAGTTTATGCCCCCATAGACGCTAAGGGCATCAATGTCCTTAACGTCCTTATTATGGCATGGGCAAAAAAACTGCAACGACCTGCAATCCTCCATCACAAACACCTATATAATAATATCCCACACAATTAAACAGGAAAAAATCGCCCAAACATCACCAATAACAACGACTTACGGAAAGATTGTTCATTTGTTCAAAAAAAGTGATTTAAAACATTTGCCCTTTAAAAATAAAAGTCGTACTTTTGGGAAAATTTTTAACAAAACAAACTTAATAATATTATGGCAAAAATCAGAGGAGCCGTCAAAGTTGACACCGAAAAATGCAAGGGCTGCAGCGTTTGCTTGGGTGCTTGTCCTATGGGTGTCCTTGATCTGGCAAAAGAAGTGAATGGAAAGGGGTACAACTACTGCTACATGAAAGACCCCGAAAAGTGCATTGGCTGTGCAAGCTGTGCGATTGTATGTCCCGATGGAGTAATTTCTGTCTATAAGGTAAAGGTGGACTAATTAATCTCAAAAAAATTAGCTAAATGGAAAAGGAATTAAAGTTAATGAAAGGTAACGAAGCTATAGCAGAAGCTGCTATTCGTTACGGGGCAGACGCTTATTTCGGATATCCTATTACTCCGCAATCGGAAGTAATCGAATATTTCATGGAGCAAAACCCAATTGAGAGAACTGGTATGGTTGTATTGCAGGCAGAAAGCGAAGTCGCTGCAATCAATATGGTATATGGTGCCGCAGCATGTGGTATGGCTGCAATGACATCTTCGTCAAGCCCGGGCTTCAGCTTGAAGCAGGAAGGTCTTTCGTACATTGCTGGTGCTGAATTGCCCTGCTTGGTACTTAACGTTGTTAGAGGTGGACCAGGCCTTGGTACTATCCAGCCTTCACAGTCAGACTATTTCCAGTCAACCAAGGGCGGTGGACACGGTGACTACAGACTTATCGTTCTTGCACCTGCATCGGTTCAGGAAATGTACGATTTCGTACAGATAGGTTTCGACCTTGCTTTCAAGTACCGCAACCCAGTATTGATTCTTTCCGACGGTATCATCGGTCAGATGATGGAAAAGGTTGAAATTGGTCCTCAGAGAGTAAGAAGAACCATGGATGAAGTTATCAAGCAGTGCCCATGGGCTACCACAGGCAAGACCGCAAACCGCGAACGCAACATCATAACTTCACTCGACCTCGTAGCATCACGTCAGGAAGAATTCAACCGCAAGCTCGTTAAGAAGTACGACACTATCCGCGAAAAGGAAGTTAGATGCGAATGCATCAACTGCGACGATGCTGACTATGTATTCGTAGCATACGGAACATCATCACGTCTTTGCATGAAGTCTATGGACCTTCTTCGCAAGGAAGGATACAAGGTAGGTTTGGTTCGTCCTATCACTTTGTTCCCATACCCATCAAAGATTATCGCTGGTCTCGCTGAGAGAGTAAAGGGATTCCTCACAATCGAAATGAGCACCGGACAGATGGTAGAAGACGTAATGCTCGCAGTAAACGGCAAGCGCCCAGTTAAGCACTACGGTCGTGTTGGCGGCGTTGTTCCGACTCCGGAAGAAATCGTTGACGCAATGAAGAATTTTATGAAAGGAGAATAAGTCATGGCAGAATTAACAATTAACGATATAATCAAAGAAGAAAACCTTGTTTACAAGAAAACAAAGGTAATGACCGATAACGTGATGCACTACTGCCCTGGTTGTGGACACGGAACTACCCACCGCCTTGTTGCTGAAGTTATCGAAGAATTAGGAATTCAGGACAAAACCATCGGTGTTACTCCAGTAGGATGCTCGGTTTTGATGTACAACTACCTCGATATCGACATGCAGGAGGCAGCTCACGGTCGTGCACCTGCCATTGCAACCGCTATCAAGAGGGTTATGCCCGACAAGTTCGTATTCACCTATCAGGGCGACGGCGACTTGGCTGCTATCGGTACTGCTGAAACAATCCACAGCTGCAACAGAGGCGAAAACATCACCATCATATTCGTAAACAACGGTATCTACGGTATGACTGGCGGTCAGATGGCTCCTACTACCCTTTCGGGCATGAAGGCTGTTACCTGCCCACGCGGTCGTGATGTAAACACAATGGGTTACCCACTGCACATCACCGAACTCATCGCTCAGTTGCCGAATGTTCGTTTCGTAACTCGTCAGTCGGTTCACACTCCTGCAAACGTTCGCAAGGCAAAAGCTGCTATCCGCAGAGCTTTCGAAAACCAAAAGGACGGCAAGGGCGGACTTTCTTTCGTAGAAATTGTTTCGAACTGCAACTCAAACTGGAAGATGACCGCTGTTGATGCAAACAAGTGGATGGAAGAAAACACCTTCAAGGAGTACCCACTCGGCGACATTAAGATCGACTGGGAAATCCAGGAAGGCAAGATCAGTTTAAGAAACAGGAAGTTGGACTACTAAAAATTCAAAGATCATGACAGAAGAAATAATTATAGCAGGATTTGGTGGACAAGGAGTCCTCTCGATGGGTAAGATTTTGGCATACTCTGGACTTATGCAGGGACAGGAAATCGCATGGATGCCTTCCTACGGACCAGAAATGAGAGGCGGAACATCAAACGTTACCGTCATCATCAGCGACGAAAGAGTAAGCTCTCCTATCCTCACCCAGTACGACACGGTTATCGTTCTTAACCAGCAGTCGATGGACAAGTTTGAAAGCACTGTAAAGCCCGGCGGAACATTGATTTTCGACCCGAACGGAATCACTAAGATGCCGACCCGCAAGGACATCAACATCTACAAGATTGAAGCTGCACAGCTGGCATCCGACATGGGTAACCAGAAGGTTTTCAACATGATTGTCCTCGGTGCTTTCCTCAAGGTTAGACCAATCGTTGACAACAAGTATGTTGAAGAAGGTTTGAGGCACTCACTTCCAGAACGCGCCCACAAGCTTATTCCATTGAACATGGAAGCTATCGAAAAGGGCAAGGCAGAAGTTGTAAAAATGTAAACTCTACCTTATATCAGAAAAAAGCCACTCGAAAGGGTGGCTTTTTTTGTTGACTTTGAGCATCATTTATTTTGCCATTCCACAAAAATGTTATAATTTTGCACCCGATTTTGTTTAACTGTGCGATGGGGCTACGAGTGCGTAGCTGAGTAGTACATAAATAATTTTATTAAAGTAATGAAACATTTTGAATTGAAAGGTACAGTACGTACCGAGTTCGGCAAGAAGGCCGCAAAGCAAATCAAGAGAAGCAACAACATTCCATGCGTAGTTTATGGCATCGAACAGACCATTCACTTCACAGTTGCAAGTGCTGACATCCGCAACCTTATCTTCACTCCTGAAGTAATGTTCGCAGACCTCGACCTCGACGGAAAGAAGAGAATTACCTTGCTCAAGGAAATCCAGTTCGACCCGATTTCAGACCAGGTTATCCACATCGACTTCTACGAAGTTGATCCTGCAAAGCCAGTAAAGGTTCGCATTCCTCTGAAGCTCGTTGGTAACTCAGCTGGTGTAAAGGCCGGTGGTAAGTTGAAACACAGCCTCAAGAAGATCGCTATCAAGGGTATGATTGAAGACATTCCTAATGTTTACGAAGTCAACATCGAAGACTTGAAACTTGGCGAAACTATCAGAATTAAGGACTTGAAGTCTGACAAGCTCGAATTCACCGAAAACGGTAGCACTCTTATCGCATCTGTAATGATTGCTCGTGGTGCATCTAGCGACGAAGGTTCTGAAGAAGGTGGCGAAGCTGCTGAAACTCCAGCTGCTGAATAAGCCACAAATTTCAATATCTGAATTGTGAAGTATCTCATCGTCGGGTTAGGAAATCCCGGAGCAGAATACAAGAATACAAGGCACAATATTGGATATACGGTGCTCGACGCTTTTGCAGAAAGCGCGGGCATCGCTTTTTTTGATAAGCGCTATGCATATCGCGCCGAAACGAGCATAAAAGGACGCACACTCATCCTCATAAAGCCCACAACATACATGAACCTCAGCGGAAATGCCGTAAGGTACTACATGAATCAGGAAAAAATTCCTGTAGAAAATGTATTTGTAATTGTAGACGACCTCGCTTTGCCTTTCGGCACAATCAGAATAAAACCTAAGGGAAGCAGTGGCGGTCACAACGGTCTGCAAAACATACAGGATACCATAGGCACAAGCGAATATGCCAGACTAAGATTCGGCATCGGAAACGAATTTTCGCGCGGAGGTCAAATCGACTTTGTGCTTGGCGAGTGGACAAAAGAGGAAAGCGAAAACCTCAAATCGCGCGTAGAAGTTGCAGTAAATGCCATAAAGGACTTTCCGCTTATCGGCATCGAACGCACAATGAACACCTACAATAACAAATAGACCATGCCAGCACCTAAACCACAGAAGCAGAACTACCGTAACTTTTTTTCGCGTATGGCTGGAAAACTTGCCAACTCGACGAAACCCAGATGGTTCATCCGTGGTTTTATAAAAATGTGGAAAAAGAAATACAAGATCGACCTGTCGGAATATGTTGTTCCTAATTCAGGTTACAAGACATTCAACTCTTTTTTCACACGTTACCTGAAACCTGGCACCCGTCCAATAAGCGATGGACTGACTTCGCCAGTAGATGGATTTATTTTCGACTTTGGCAAAATTACAGGCGACAATAAAATATATGTAAAGTTCAAGCACTACTATGTCGATGACCTCATCTGTGACGAATACGAAGACATGTCATCATACGCAGTGCTATACCTCTCCCCTGCCAATTACCACCGCGTACACGCAGCCTTCGACATGGAAATAACCGACATAAGTTATCTACCTGGCACATTGCGTCCTGTAAAGCCAAAAGTCGTTTACAAAAAAGACCGCGTATACTGTCGCAACGAACGCATTGTAATTCACGGCAAATCTGAATTTGGCAATTTCTACATGATTCTAGTTGGTGCCTTGTTCGTCGGCAAGACAAAACTCTCGTTCGACTGCGGATTGCAGACCAACATCAAGAATGGAGTAGCCTCAAAGCGAATCTACGAAAACAGCATCCACATTAAAAAGGGCGATGAAGTCGGCTACTTTGAAATGGGCTCTAGCGTTATACTCCTGATGAAAGACGAACGCCTAGGAAAGATAAACCTGCCTTTGAATTCCCCAATAAAGGTTGGAAATCCCCTTGCATAATTATATTCCAAGGATAACACTCCTCTTGTAGCAAAAACTCATTGCTAGAACAAGAAAATCTTAATTTTCAGCCATATAGCATCCATACAAACACGGCAATGTTAATAAAAATCATTAACACTTTTTTTTCTCATTGTCAAACACAATACTTTTGCGCTGATAATATAAAAACACAAATACTATGAGGAAATTTTTAATTATGCTAGGGGCACTTGTGTTTACAGTAAACATTTTTGCCCAGGAAAACAACAAGGACGGAGAGGTCAACATGATGTCCAAACGTGGCGAATACATTCTGCCTGTTGAAGGAGATTTCGCACTTGGAATCAACGCTCTCCCAATGGTAAATTACTTTGGTAATTTGTTCAATGGTACTGCTGGCAACAGCACTGGCTTCCGAACATTTACACACACACTTGTACGTACAACTCCAGTTCTCTTTGGAAAGTACTATCTTAGCGACAAGTCGGCTATCCGCGCAGGTTTGCTAATTGGCGTTTACAACGAAACCAATCGTGAAAATGTCATGATGAACCAACAGATTCCAGACCCAAAGGTTACTGTTACCGACGTTATGAAGAGTACGGAAACCGACCTCGGCATTGGTGCTGATTATCTCATGTACAGAGGTAAAGGTCGCGT
>JBGUHW010000176.1:0-9195 GCA_045112395.1 Bacteroidales bacterium | reverse complement strand
CATCGCACCTATTATTATATAACACAACTTCTCTAGCACCCAAATTACACCTATTTAATAAATAGAAGGAATAATTTTATTTTTTTGATTGTAGAGATTTAGATTATTGCTATATTTGCACCCCAAAAAATAAATTATTGTTAAAGACAAATTTTAAACATTTAAAGTAATGGCAGTATTACAGAACATTAGAGAGAAATGTGGAGTATTGGTGATCGTTATTGTTGGTTTAGCTCTTTTGGCATTCCTTCTTGGCGACTTCCTTAGCTCAGGACGCATCGGACATGGCGACGATTCAGTTATTGCAAAAATCAACGGATCGAAGGTTGACTATAGCGAATGGACTGCAAGTTACAACAACCACCGCTTATTCTACGAAGTTGCACAACAGGGCAGAAACATCGATTCCAACACAGAAAGAAGCCTTAGGGAAAGTGCATGGAACGATATTCTTAACACATACGTATGGAACAACTACTACGAAGAAGTAGGTATTGGCATAAGCGACGAAGAACTCGAAGACCTTCTTTATGGTCCAGTTCACGCTCACAATATCATTGTCCAGAATTTCGGACTTCAGAAGAACGAAAACGGAGAATATGACACTAAGGCTCCGAAGAATTTCTTCGACAATGCCGAAACCGATCCGAACTACGAAGTAATTGCTGAGTACTGGAAAAAGGCAATAAAGGAAGACCAGATAAGCACAAAGTACGGAAACATGTTGTCGAAAGGTTTCTACACTCCGACAGCTCTTGCCAAGATGTACTATGAAGACCAGACCAACATGGTTGACTTCGCTTACGCATATCGCGATTACAACAGCATAAAGGACGAAGAAATTACCGTTTCCGACAAGGACTTACAGGCTTACTACGACAAGCACAAAAAGAGATTTGTTGAAGATCAGGACAACAGAGACATCGAATATGTTGTATTCGACATTGTTCCTTCTGAAAGCGACATCGAAGAAATAAAGAAGAATACAGAAGAACTTCGCAATGAACTGAATGCTCTCGAAGAAAATGAAGTTTCTTTCGCTCAGGTAAACAGCAGCAACAGCCGTCCGGAAGACAGACGTATCTACAAGGACGAGTTCTATGCAAACCAGAAGGATGTTGAAAATATGGGATTTGATGAAGAATTCTTCAATTCGGAAAAAGGCACAACATCTGATGTAAAGATGGTTGGCAACTTCTTCGTCTGCGGTAAGATAATTGAAACAGCAAACAGACCTGATTCAGTAAATGCTTCTCACATTCTCCTTATTCCAAACGACAGCATTACTATGGAAATGTGCAAGGCTAAAGCTGACAGTCTCGCAAATGTACTTAGAAACACAAAGGCTGATTCGGCTACATTCGCAGCAATGGCAACCGAATATTCACAAGATCCAGGTTCAAAGAACGATGGTGGTAACCTTGGCGACTTCACCGAAGGCACAATGATTACCGAATTCAACGATGCATGCTTTGCAAATGCAGCTGGAACAATCCAAGTTGTTGAATCTCCTTACGGAGTACACATCATCAAGATAAACTCGCAGACAAAGCCTGTAAGAAAAGTAAAACTCGCTGTTCTTGATCAGGAAATCAAGTTCTCGGACAATACCTACGAAGCTGCATTCCACGCTTCAAACAAGTTCATGGCAACTAGTACAACTGCTGAAGATTTCGACAAGAATGCAACAGAACAAAACCTTAACGTAAGAATGGCTAACAGAATCACCGACATGAGCGACAATGTAATCCCAGGCATCGACAATGGTCGTGAAATTGTTCGCTGGGCATTCAACGAAGACAGAAAAGTTGGTGATGTATCAAATGTTTTCGAAAGCTCTGCTCGCGACAAATTCCTCGTTGTTAAACTCTCGAAGATTCGCGAAAAAGGTTTCACCCCATTCGAGGATACAAAGGAAGTAATTGAACCAGAAGTAAGAAAGCAACTGAAGGCTGAAAAGATGATGGCAGAAATGAAAGGCATGACAGTGGAAGCTATTGCTCAGAAATTCGAAGCAAAGACCGACACCCTTACCAACATCAACTTCTCAAGCTTCTCGCTCCCAGGTCTTGGTCTTATCGAGCCTAAGGTAAATGCAGTAGCATTGAACAGCGAAGTAAACGCAGTTTCTGCTCCTATCGATGGCAACAACGGCGTATATGTAATAAAGGTATTGAAGAAAACTGCAGCTCCTGAAAAGCAAGACTTTGAAAACGATAAGCTTGCAAAGATGCAAGACTATATGAGAAACTACTCGTACCGCATGAACAACGCTGTAAAGAAAATGACAAAGATGGACGACAGAAGAGCTAAGTTCTTCTAAAAAGATATTGATTACTACAAAAAAAAGAACCTTGAATGAGGTTCTTTTTTTGTTTCTATAGAATTCTTATTATAACTTTGCAAAAACAAATTCATTAGAATGAAGCGCATATTTGACTTTATAAAGCCATATCTTTTCGTAGCTTTCTGCTTCATTGTCTCTGTTCTCCTAACAAAAACAATAGAAGCATTTGCAACGGACATAGACATTTCATTTGGCACATATATGCGTTCATTAGCCGTTAACTTAATAACTTCGGGAATTGCATGTATCGGCATATTCCCTATCTATCTTGCAATAAGTTTTATTTCGAAGAAAGGAGCCTTACTAACAGCCTGCATACTGTTATCCATTGTACTACTTTCTGAAATTTCATTCGCTATATATACGGCACACAATGGGACATTATTAGGTGCAGAACTGCTTGTAAGGCCTGTTGCTGAAACTCTTATATCCATAAAGGGAGCATTCGGAATATTTGTGCCAATAATATCAATAATTGCAATCGTTGCAGGTTTCACGACAATTGTAATGCTACTGTCGAAACTGAAAATTCACAACAGAATACCTATTTCTGCACTTGTGGGAATTGTGCTGTCGCTACCATGTTCATTCCTTCTGCCAAAACTAAAACTCAACAACGAAGCAGCAAACTTATACATCTACAACAAAAACTATTTCTTTGTATGCGACTGCATATCGTACTTGAGCGACACAAGGTTAGGCACTGCTCGCGGCGACAAAATTGAATACAACAAGAAATACGTTGACGAATACCTTGCCGACAATCCAGAATTCCAAGCAATAGACACTTTGTATCCAATGGAAAGAATAGATAGGACGCCTGATGTTCTGTCGAAATACTTCACAACAAAAGGCAAGAAGCCTAATGTGGTGATAATACTGGTTGAATCGCTTGGGCACGAATTCATGGATCCTTGCTTTGCGCCGTTCATCGATTCACTTGCACAAACGGGCTTATACTGGCCCAACTGTCTGTCGACCACAAACCGCAGTTTCGGTGCAATTCCAGCAATAACAGCATCGGTGACAGGACCTAACGGATTCCAGTTCGGGACAATGCCACAGCACAATTCAATCATTTCATTATTAAACGAAAATGGCTACCGTTCAAATGTCTTCTATGCCGGCTACTGGACATTCGACTGCATATACGAATTTCTGACGGCACAACATACAGCCTACATGTCGCCACTGTATCAAGAATATACAAATATTGGCGACGACAAACTGGGCACATGGTGGGGCTACCACGATGAAATATTGCTTGACAAGACTTTCGACGTCATCAAGAACCAAGGCGATGACCCTAACTTTAATCTCATCGTAACATTATCGTCGCACGACAAATTGAACCTGTCCGATGAACAAAAAGAAGAACAGTACATAAACAAGGCAAAACAAATCTCGAGCAAGTACGGAAACGACATAAAACAGTCGGTTGAAAACAATAAACTAAGGTATGCGGGAATCGTTTATACAGACGAATGCATCAGAAAGTTCATGAATAAATATCGTACACTGCCGCAATTCGAGAATACAATTTTCATAATAACCGGCGACCATTCGTCGGGTATAAGATGCGACGACAACCTCTCGTTCCATAGGGTTCCGCTGATAATATGGTCGCCATTGCTAGACAGCAGCGACAACTTCAATTCTGTTGTAACACACAACGACATAATGCCTTCGATTATACGACTGCTAAAAAATACCTTCGGTTTGTCGGTTCCAGCAACGACTCACACTATCGGCACCGGGCTTACAACATCGAAGGAAGTGACAAAAACAAAACGCATGGTAATTGTAGGATACGACCACAGCAAGGATATGGTTTATAACAACTACTACATCAACGCAAAAGCGAACCAGCTGTACCTGATAAACGACGACCTAAAACTTGAACCTATAGACGACGCCAAGGCGAGGGAACAAATACGGCATAAGCTTGACGTCTACAGCTACATATATAACTATGCCTACACCAACAACGCCCTTACCAGCCGACCAATATATGCCGACGTACAATACGACACTATAGCTGAAGCAAGGCACGAAGAAATTGTCTGCGAAAATCCCGACCGTAAGCCTAGCGAAGCAGGAAGCAACACTTATCTGCTTCTGGCAGAAACAACAATCCCAAAGGACAAGGGATATAGAAACATAAGGTTTTCGATAAAAGCAACCGTGTTTACCAATGACAGCATGGGCATCAGGAACACTGCAAATATCATGTTTGTATGCCAGAACAAAGCAACGCCAACATATTCACCCGATAAAATTTCCAGATACATTGACGGAGACAAGATTATACCGGGACATGAATATGCTCTTGACCTAAAAAAGACATTTAGCCTCGATACCGAGAGCGACAACATTGTATCAATATCCGTAGTCACCGCCAACCACGACGACTGCTGGATTCCAGATATAAAAATGACAATGAAGGACATAAAGATAACAGTTGAATGTAGCAAATAAATGAAGTATAAAGTTCTAACAAAAGAAGACACATCAATACTCAAGGGGATTGGCATACTATGCATAATCATGCATAACTTCTTCCATTGGGGACAACCGCTCACCGGAAAAGAAAACGAATTCCTGTTTAATCCCGACAACATCTTCTGCTTCTTCAGAGCTTTTGCCGAATATCCTGCCGATTCGTTCAACATATTTTTCAGTTACCTTGGACATTTTGGCGTCCAGCTTTTCATCTTTATCAGCGGATATGGACTTGCAAAATCAATGCTCAACAAACCTCAGAAATACCTGCCATTCATAGCCGACAGACTAAAGAAAATATATCCGCTTATAATAATTGCATACATCTTCCATTTCATGTTTGCGATAATTGCATACGGACATGTTTTGGAATGGAAAGAGAACATGAGCTTCATTTACAAGTTTCTGTTCGTACACACACTGGTCCCCAACGAAGCATTGAGCCTAAACGGACCACTATGGTTCCTCGGATTTATATTCCAAATGTACCTCATTTTCCCTCTGCTATTCAAGGCAATCCAAAAATATCGTGCAAAGGCTTTTGCCGCAATAGGAATTATTTCATACACAATCGTTTACAGTTGCTTGTATGTTGACATTCTGCCCCAAGGAATATCCGTAATGCAAAACTTTCCCGGTCATCTTCCTGAATTCGCCCTGGGCATACTCTTTGCAACTTCAAACAAAAAAATCAACAAGTGGATTTTATTAATCATATCCATAATAGTTTTTTGCGCAGGAAATTTCTATAAAGTGGCATATCCGCTGACATTTATCAGCCTTACCTACATCATTATATGCTTATATATGTTGGTTTCCAGAGAGAAGCATACAAACATCGCAAGCAAATCGCTAATATTCATGGGAAACCTCTCAATGGTCATATTCGCCACTCACAGCCAGCTAAGGTGGCCTTTCGTTTCTTTAGCCATAAATGCCAGCAATCCATGGTACACAATAGCGATGCTTTTACTTTTCCTAACTTCGGCAATAATAGTTGCGCTTGCTGCAAAGATTATGTACCAACGGATGATAGATTTGCTTTCGAAAATAAAACCGGCAGACAAAAGCAATATCATTCCTGTAATATGCATAATTGCACTATTCTCAACTGGTTGCGACCAGACAAATAATGAAGGCTTATATCCACAGTCGAAAATATGGGCACACCGTGTAAACGACACTGCCACAGCAAGAGAAAAAAGCAAGATGTTCGATGGATTAGAATTAGATGCTATATACTCGGAACATCAGGACAAAATATTTGTTGGTCACAATATAGAAGACACCGCAAACAATCTGCAAATTGACGAATGGTTCATGCATATTGACAATCCGTCGCAAAAATGCTTCTGGATAGACATGAAAAACCTTGACAAACACAACGCCAAGGCAATATCCGAAAAAATATCATGCATCATGGACAAGCACAATATGAAGGACAATGTTTTTGTAGAAAGTCCCGATGTAAATGCACTGAAAACAATCAAAAAACATGGACTTCATGTAATATTGTGGACAGAAAATCCTGTGTGGAACAACATTGACACCGCTACATGGATTGAACACACAAGGACGAAAATAAACGAACTTTGTCCCGATGCCATAAGCAACGAAGCCAAAATGTACGAACTGCTAACTGGAAATTTTCCAGAACAAAACATACACCTATGGCAAACGCCAACAATACTTAACGAAGAAAACATAGAAATTACCCGCAAACTATGCAGAACCAAACCAGTAAAGGTTGTGCTGGTCGATTATAACGAACCAATAGATTATTAATAAATTATGAACAGAAACATTTTTATTGCAATAACAACTCTCTGTATTATTTCATTAGTTTCATGCAAAAGCAAAGAAGCTCGTGATGGAGACAACAGCAAAGTTCACTCCAAAGAAAACTTTATATACGTTGAAGATTATAGGTTCAAGCAGAATGGAAAAGATTTCTATCCCACTATGCTTAATTATGTAGTCGACATGCGCAAAACAGATGAAGGGACAATAATATCGCCAGCATTATACTACGAAAAAACCAATGAGTTCGAAACCGATTCAAACGAAGAAAACTATAATCAGATATCAAACCATTTCAAGCTCATCAAAAAAATTGGATTCAACTCCATAAGGCTTGTTGTCGACCGATTTAGATACGATACCATATCGGACTCATACGTTTACCTAACAACAAAAGAGGATTTGTGCATAAACGACAAACAGGACGATATAATCAAATCGCTTGAAAAAGTTGTGTCTATTGCAAGGGAAAACGAATTGTATGTCATGATGCTTTTGCCTGCATGTATCGACGATGATTTTATCAAAGAATTCGACACCAAGGTTTTGAATGCATTCTCGAATGAGCCATACGTATTTGCGTACGACTTTATGAACGAACCTCTTTACACCGACAAAAAACCGTTCAGGTCAAAGGGCGAAGCGGTAAATATTACTAGGGAATGGAGAAGGATGATGAACGAATATGCACCCAACCAGCTGTTTACCGTTGGCAGTTCCGAACCATTAGAAGTTTTCGAGTGGGATCCTTCGCTCATAGATGTTGATTTCATCCAGATACATACCTATCATCCATTAAGAGTGAAAAACGAAATATACTGGTACAGCAAATATGTAAACCGTCCATGGATGATTGGCGAAACCTCGCTTCCTGCCGACAACGACTCGATAACCTACGAAGAGCAACGCCAATTTGTAAAGGAAACATACCGATATGCCCGCGACTGCGGATGCATGGGATTCGGATTCTGGGAATTCCAGGACGACCCCTACTCGCACGAATATGAAGGGCAATATACAGGAATAATGAACCATGAAGGCACTACAACACTGGATGATGGCACTGTAATCATAGGTACAGTAAAACCTGCAGCCATCGATTTTAATAATTTAAAGAACTACCGACCAAATAGTGTAACAGAACCGCCTGTTAACTACAAAAACATGATTGGACTTTACAACATTATGATTCACGGATATGTTTACAATCATGCCACCAACAAACCAATAGAAGGCGCTGTATTCAGAGCTTGGACAGACGACTGGAGCATAGGCATAAATACATATACAGACAAGAATGGCGAATTTACATTGTACACCAACGACATTGTAACGCATTTCGAATGTTCGGCCTGCGGAATGTCTAACTTGTGCTTGTCTACTAATTTGATGTACAAGCCTGCAACCGAGGAAAAATACGATCTATACAATCTGCCGGAAAAAAGGCTCGACTATCACCATAGGTCATACATGCCACTGCTTAAAGATGGCATCGAACTCACAGAAAAGTCAGACAATTACATATTCAACTTCGACGAGGAAAAATTCAACCAATATAAGTTCTCTGCTGAATTTGGAATATTCTGGCTGGAGGAAATGCCAATCTGCGACTAGAGTTGCTGCGTTGAATTTTTCCAAATGCTACCTGCCCAAATCTTCAGGCTCAAGCCTTAACCTATATGTATAGGTTGCATTATCTTCAATTGATTTCTCCACTGTAATATTTTTTTCAGCAGCCTGATTCTTTACATTTTCATACCATTCTGGGTTTGAAACGATTTCGTTTCTTATGTGTTCGAGTGTCGATTGCTTGTACGAAGCATAAATGCTGTCGGCAGCATCATAATCGCATGGCGATTTGGCGACAAACGAATCGTCGAAAGACGCAATGTAACGCCTACAAAAGTTGAACGGGAACAAATGGTTTGTCGATTCAGTGGAAACCAAAATAACGAACTCCTGCCGCTCTACCTCTTGCTTGTAGTCAATCTCATCAACCGTATGTTCCGTATCTCTCTCGGGATAAATTGTTGTGTTGTAGAACCAGAATCCTCCGTGGGTAAAAATATTCTGGGGAATAGCAACATTCCATGCCCACACCGTCCACCAGTACGAATCCGAAATGGCAAGAACCTTGGGTTTGTAGCCTTCGTGGAAGCTAAGAATAGGATTCTCAATCTGGTTATGATTGATCGGGCATATTAGATTCATCGACTTATATATGTCATCGTCTTGGTTTATAAGGGTATCCGAAATGGTAAAACCATCAATAGTAAGGTAGGCATTTTCCTTGCCTGTTTTTGCTTCGATATATCTGGAAAGCGAGTCCATTGCCAACGATGCAGCATATATTGTCCAATGTGCTCCTAAGTTGCAATATATAGCCTTGTCAAAATTATCCTTGTTGTCGCAAAAATACTTGTTGAAATCAATGAGAGTTACGCTATCACGGGCAAATTCTTTTACATATTCCTTGTAATTGTTTGTTTCTTTTGCCATTGCCAGATAGTATTCAGGAAACTTTTCCGGACAATACGAAGCCTTTC
>JBGUHW010000175.1:0-10917 GCA_045112395.1 Bacteroidales bacterium | reverse complement strand
CCTTCCTTGAACTTCACAAAACGTCCTTCAAGCATAAGCTTTGCACCAAAGGTGCTTGTGGAAAACTTGCCACCGAATTTTTTGGCGTTGCCATCCTTCATGGTAATGTCCATAACCGACGACGAGCGACCTCCGTATTCAGCATTGAATCCACCTGTGTAAACATCGGCATTCCTGATTATATCGGAGTCGAATACCGAAAACAGACCAATGGAGTGGAAGGGGTTGTAGATTGTCATGCCGTCGAGCAGCACCAGATTCTGTATATTCGAACCACCTCTGATATAGAGTTGTCCACCTTGGTCACCTGTAAAAGTTACGCCAGGAAGCACCTGCAGGAATTGAGCAATATCTGGTTCGCCGCCGACAGATGGCAACTGCTTAATTTGCGTTGGCGAAACCTTTATTATAGAAGCTCTTACCTGAGTCTTTTGCTCCTCGCGCTCTGCCGACACGACAGTTTCCTGAAGTATTACCGCCGACTTCGACATCATAAAGTTCTTCGAAACAAGTTGACCTTCCTTCGCTATTGTAAATTCTTCCGTCAAGTCGGTGTATCCCAAGTATGTAATAGTTATTGTATGTGTGCCAACTGGAATTTTTGGGATCGAAAAATATCCGTTGACATCTGTTGAAGCCCCAAGTGTTATTTTCTCAGTAGGTATCGAAACGTTTGCAAACATGCAAGGCTCACCAGTTTCCTTGTCAAGCACAAAACCTTTCAGTGTACCTGTTTGAGAAAAAAGCATGGTTGCACTCGCAAGGAATGCAACCAAAGTTATGAAAAATGAAAACAACTTATTCATTGTTTGTACCTTTAAGTTCCCTCTCTGCTATATCAATTGCTTTTTTCTTTTCTTTCAATACTGAAATTTCGTTTTTAATTTTTTGAATCTTTTTGTTGAATTCCTGAACAATAGAATCTGAACCACTTGAGAAGAATCCAAGATTGTTTTCAATCTGAGCAATCTCAACGGTCAAATCCTGAATCTTGTGCACTATTGCTGCTCTTTCCTTTTGCAAAGCCGTAGTTTCGCCAGCCTCCTTCATCATTTCAACTTGCGATGTAAAGGTCGAAATTTCAATGTCGTTGCGGTTGAGGTTAATTGTAGCAAAAATCTTGTTTATAGCTTCCTTGAACTCGTTGTACAGACGATCCTTTTCGGATGTGGCAACATAGCCAATTTCATTCCAGCGGGTTCTGAACTCCTTAATCTTCTCAATGTTCTGAGTTTGATCTTCAACTGGAACGTATGCCTTGACTTCCGAAATGAGATTTTCCTTCTTTTCCAGGTTCATCTGATGTTCGGCCTCGATATTTGAATAGAACTGGCTCTTAGCATCGAAGAACTTGTTGCATGCAGCACGGAAGCGGCCCCATATCTGGTCAGAATGCTTCTTAGGTGCAGGACCTATTTCTTTCCATTTCTTCTGCAAGTCATAGAACATCTCGGTTGTCTTCTTCCAGTCGGTACTGTCTTGAAGCGACTCGGCTGTAACGCAAAGTTCGGTCTTTTTGCGAAGGTTTTCTTCCAAATCGCTGTTCATCCTGTCGAAGTATTCCTTCTTCATGTCGAAGAACTTGTTGCACGACGATCTGAATCTTTCGTAAATTTCATTATTTACTGCGGTTGGAACCATGCCTATTGTCTTCCACAATGCCTGAAGCTCAAGCACTTTCTGTGATGCTACAAGCCAATCCTTGCCCGATGTAGGCAAAGCATCATCGGCAACCATAGCCTCGATTCTTTCGCAGAGAAGCACTTTCTGTTCGTAGTTCTGTTCGCGTTCGGCTTTCTGCTTCTCGTTATGCTCGTGGAAATTGTTGTATATCTTGGTGCGAACCTCGTTGAATCTGTCCCATATTTCCTCGCGCTTGTCGTTTGGAACTGGTCCAATTTCCTTCCATTCGTTGAACAGTTCGGTCGACTTGCGGAAAGCTGTCAGTGCATTGGGTTCAAGCAGAAGTTCTTCCATTCTTTCGCAAAGTGCAATTTTCTGCTCAAGGTTCTTCTTGTAATCAAGTTCGCGAAGTTCACGGTTGATTTTCAGCAGATTGTAGTAGTTGGAAACATGCATCTGGTAGTTTTCCCAAAGTTCCTTGTTCTTTTCTGCAGGAACTTGACCTATTTCCATCCATTCCTTCTGCAGGTTTTTGAAATCGTTGTACGATTGAGAAACCGATTCGCTGCTTCCCAACTGTTTAATTTTCTCTATTATAGCGAGTTTTTTCTCGTAATTCTTTTCCTTTAATTCTTCTTGACGACGCATGCGTTCTTCGCGTTGCTTGCGATAGTCTTCCATAAGTTCCTTGAAGTAGTCTTCTGTAGGATCCTTAGGCATCTCTATTTCAACGCCTTCGCCTGCCTTTTCGCGCAGTTCACGCTTGATGTTTTCGTGGTCTTCGCGTTGCCTTTCATAATACAGTTTGCGGAGAATGTCAATTTCCTTCTTGCAGTCTTCCTTTTCGGAATCGTGTACATAGTAGCGGATTTTCTCAAGGATTTCCTCCTTGTTAAGACCAGCAAAGTCGGCTTCGGTAACTTCAGGTTCCTTTACTTCGGGCTGAGCTTCAACTGCGGGTTCTTGCTCAAGCACGACTTCCTGTGGCACATCGGCTACTGGTTCTGCAACCGGTTCTTCAAATTTTGGCTCTGCATCCAGTGCTACCTGTTCAACTTCCGAAACAACCTGTGTTTCAGTGTTTTCATTCTCGATAGAGTTCTCAATAGAGTTCTCGGTGTTTAATAATTCGTCCATAAATAGAATAATTAAGTGTGTATTAAATTAATGATGTCAACCGCAAAATACGGCTGAAGAGATAAATTTTCAACGTTATGATGCATGTAGGGATATGCAAGAAAAACTTTTCTTGTACACAACTGATTGTCAGTGGCTTTAAAACCATTATGCGTGCCCTTCAATAGCATCTGTTTATTTAAAACTCAAATTCAATTTTTAAATTGCGAAGGTAATTAATATTGTAATACCTGCAAAGAAATATTCGTCTTTTAATTTTCCGTGGAAACAATTTTTTGTTTTGGTAGGAATACAATATGTTGTATCTTTGCAGTTCTTAAAAAAATGTTAAATGGATAGGCAAGGTCACGAACAAATTGGCTCGTTGTTGACTGCGGTGCTGAACTCAAATCCAGTACTGGCAGAAAATTACCGCAAGCATAAGATTAAATCGCTATGGAGCGAAATATCAGGTGAATACGTGGCTAAAGCTACCGAGGAAATCTCTTTCGACCGAAGAAAAATGTACGTAAAGGTAAAGTCCTCGATTATCCGAAACGAAATGATGCTAATTCGAAACCAACTGGTTGCAAGGATTAACAAAACAATTGGTTTTGATATGATAGATGAATTGATTATTAGATAAATAACGTATAGAATTTAAATGAAAACTTTAATAAGTAACATAAAGGAATTAGTCAATGTAGACGAAAGCGGTCGTCTGCTTGCAAAGGGAGAGGAAATGTCGAAATTGCAGACTATAAAGGATGCATACCTTATAATTGAAGATGACAAAATCCACTCGTATGGCAAAATGTCGGACCTGAATCCCGATTGGGACGGTGATGATGAAAAGAGTATGGAAATCGATGCAACTGGCAAAATGGTATTTCCATCTTTCTGCGATTCGCATACACATCTAATATATGCTGGCAGCCGCGAAATTGAATACAGCGACAAAATCAGAGGTCTCAGCTACGAACAAATAGCAAAAAGGGGCGGGGGTATCCTGAATTCTGCCGAACGCCTTAGAAATACAAGCGAGGACGAACTTTATGCTCAGGCAATGGAACGCATCAACGAAATTATTTCGTTCGGCACTGGTGCTGTGGAAATTAAGAGTGGCTATGGACTTGACACCGAGAGCGAGCTCAAGATGTTGCGCGTAATCAAGCGCATAAAGGAAACTACTCCGCTGATTGTCCGCTCGACTTTCCTTGGCGCTCACGCAACTCCATTGGAGTACAAGGAAGATCCTGATGGATATGTCGACAAGATTATTAACGAAATGCTTCCACTTGTGGCTGCCGAAGAATTGGCAGACTTTGTGGACGTGTTCTGCGACAAGGGATTCTTTACCACCGAGCAGACCGAACGCATTCTTATGGCTGGAATCAAATATGGTATGCGTCCAAAAATCCATGCTAACGAAATGGCAAAGTCGGGTGGCATACAGGTAGGAGTGAAGTACAACGCTCTTTCGGTTGACCATATAGAATATACTGGCGATGATGAGATTGCTGTGCTGAAGGATAGCGAGACCATGCCGACAATCCTTCCTGGCGCTGCATTTTTCCTGAATATGCCATACGCACCTGCACGCAAGATGATAGAGGCAGGACTGCCTGTTGCAATTGCTTCCGACTACAATCCGGGCTCTTCGCCAGCAGGAAACATGAAGTTCATGATGTCGCTTGCTTGCGTCAACTACAAGATGCTTCCCGAAGAGGCTATTATCGCATCAACGCTCAATTCTGCATACGCAATGGGTGTAAGCGACATTGCAGGAAGTATTACGGTTGGAAAGAAGGCTAATGTATTTATTACAAAGGAAATCCCGTCGATAGAATTTATGCCGTACGCATATTGCACCGATCTGATTGATACAGTAATTCTTAACGGAGAGATTTTGTAGGACAATAATATCAGAGAAGTTACGTTATAATAACGAACTGATGAAGATGTTGTTTAGAAATAGGACATTTGTTTTGCTGACGATTGGAATAATTTTCCTTTTGTCAGCTTCATCGTGTTCGAACATAAGATCGACGAAATCATTGTTTTCCACTATCAGCAAGCGGTACGAGACCAACTGGTTCTCAAACATTAGATACATGATTTCTGTCGTAAAGTTTACTGATGACAATACGGAAAAGCGTAGTACATGCAGTGCCGAATATGTAAGGCCGTCACAACATATCATCAAGACTGACCTTGTTAACGATGACGGATATATCTATAACAATGATACGATTTATGCCTTCACGAATGGGGAAATGGTTTCTGCAAATCCGGGAATCAACGACTTCGTTCTTGTTGTGCTGGATTTGTACGGCATGAAAGCCGACGACGCCATTGCCAGACTTGACCGCTCTGGAATTGTAAACACTTCGGAATTTTGCACGTATCTGGATCCGGAAACAGAAAAGAAGTCCTACATAGTTGGAATTTCGAACTATAACGACGACACAAAAAACAGCAACCAGATATGGTTTGATGCAGGAACACTTTTGCCACAGATGGTTCTTCGCACCCGCAACGACGGCAAACTACATTCGATTCGTTTCGACAATTATATTCAGGTTGGTGGTAGTGGCTGGCTTCCGCAAAAAATTACATATTCTGTTGACAATAAGGTCAGAATCATTGAACGCATCTATGATGCCGTAATTCCAATTTACGAACGCAAGGAAATTTCCGTTGATAATTTCTGCGACAACGAAACCATCAACGAAATGCAATTGAATCCAAATTCCAATTTTTCGTTGAACTTTATGGTAGAACCCTAAGGGGATTTACGATTTTCGATTTTAGATCTACGATTTACGAAGTACGATTGACGATTTGACTGTCAATTGCAAATATGTTCTGCGCTGCCCCCAAACAATAGATTATTCCATCATTGTCTATTCCTATTGCACGCAGGACGTATTGTTTGTCCGTAATATCTGCAGTAGCTTGTCCTTTTTATTGTATCAGCATCCGACAGAATTCCCCATGCATATTCGGTGTCGTTCGGAAATATTGAATTTAGCCAATATATACCACAAGTCTTGTCGTTGTGTACATCTTCGCCACCCATTCCGCCGGCGGCAGGCAGAAACATGCTGTTGCCGTTTGGACCCGTAAGAAGACATCCATCAACCTCATTCATGCTCGTCCATGTCCAAGTACAATTGGTTATAAGCTCCTCAAAGTCATCTAACGTCGGTATGTGCCAGTTTCCGCCCATGTTTATTGTCGCCGCATCGTGTGATGCATCAATTGTCTCTATACCACTGTTGTAGTTGTAATTGCCAATAACGTATGTGCTCTTTGTTTCTGTTTCTGCCCAGGCATAGTAGTTTCCATATTCTTCGGGACTATTTGCACCCAAATTGCAGGTTGCCCATAACATGCGACTTGGAAGACCCAAATCCACATAATCATAACCATTTGCCCCAAGTTCTATGACCACAATAATGGCTTCATTTTCGTTTTCTGCTATAAGTTCGCCCGACTTTCCGAATAGCACCTCACCGTCATAATTGGCAGAAACTTCCACATGAAAAGCTTTTCTCAATGCGACATGCATAATATTGCTACGAGTGTAGTCAAGAATGTATATGTCATCTTCCTTCTCGACGAATGTGCAAATATATTCGGTCGTGTCTGTTTCATAAACGATTTTTACCGACGCATCAAACGTAACGACTGCACTTTTGCTTGAAACTTCCTTCGTTTTGGTTTTTAGCAGCTCAATATTGAGCGTAACCGATGGATTAAGCACAATAGGTTCGTGATGACATGATGCAAACGAAAAAGCAAGTGCCACAAACACGAAATATATTAACGGTAACCTTAGATTAACATTCCTGTACATAACCAATAGCCTTTTATTCCTTAATAAACTTTTGTACAATAGGAGCCTCGTTGCCTTCTCCGTAAATCCTTACGAAATAGACTCCATCATTAAGACTGCTGACATCAATATCTACGTAGCTGTCGTTGGTTTCCGATGACATGACCAACTGACCTGTAGCTGAAATAATTTCAACAGCAGACATTTTCATCTGTGATATTATTCTAAGAAAGTTTTCTGTTGGATTTGGATATATGTCGATTCCATACTTTTCATATTCAGCAACATCATTAGGAAGAGTGATGTTTAAAATCAATATGTATGTACAACCATTGTCCGAATGCATGTTAATCAAGTATTCTCCGCTAACATAATATGTATGCCATTCGTATTCAAAATATGAGGTATTCACTACAGTGTCGATTCTCTTATTCACAGCAAGCTCGAAGAATGCCGTGTCACGACATTCGGGCAAATCCCTGTTCTGCACGACCAAATAGGGGAAATACCTGCATGGTTCTAAATAAGTGTGTTCTACAAGTTCGTCACAGGTCGATGCTGTCGAGCCATCTCCAAAGTTCCAGTCGCAGATTGTATTGTAGATGCTATCGTAATCGGTGGTGTTTGCGAAAACTACATCGGCATTGGGCGTTGCTATACTGCCAATGTCGATGTCCTCCGACAATGCAATTCCAGCCATTATCTTGCCAATGACGCTTATTTCTATTTCGGGGTAACTGTGGCAGTTGATGTCGTGGAAATATTGCTGGTAGCTTTGTGTGTAATCGCTGTTGAATGTCTGATACTGGGTATGGTAGGTATACGTGCCGGCAGGAAGATTGTACACATGCGAGTCGGTAATGACACCTGTTTCATGATCGTAGCCCGTAGCATTGGCGCTGTTTTCGGAATTGTCAAGCCAGAAGAACGTGTAGTATCCCGTTTCATCTGTTAGCTCTATGCCACCTTTGCCCATGGCGCAGGTATCGCCATATATTATGTAGCTATATTCGGGACGGTAGGGTTCGTCGATTGTTATTTGTGTAATGTCGGAATGACAACCATACGAATCGGTTGTTGATAGAACGACCGTGTGGCTTTGCTCTTGGTTGTCCCAGAATATAAGTGCCTTATAATATCCAGAAGCCGCATTGGCAGTTATGCTGGTGGTGAGACCATTGTCAAAATCCCAGTTGTACAAAGGAAGCGAGTCTTCTGCAGCTATTATGATTGCTGATTCGCCGAAGCACTTGGGGGGAATTACAGAGAATTCGCTCGATGGCTTTCTTTTGAAAATCACCCTTGCGCTATCAGTATTTGCGCAGAATTCGGTATTTTGCACTGTCCAATACAACATGTAATAGGGATGTTCGGTATTGCCTGTATTTAGTTCCGTAGTGCTTACAGTTGTGGTGGGAGAGGAGGCATTGTCGAAACTTACTAGTGATGAGGCATTAGACGCCCACATACCTCCGTATATGCTGTCGTAGTCGGCCGTAAGCTGTCCCGAATTGCCGCAGAAAACAAATTCGTTTTCTGTTATATGAGCAGTAGGCGGTTGGAGAAAATTTACTGTCCACGGACCAGCCGTATCTCTGCATGAATTGGGATTGTCCACCAGTTCATTGTACACAATCCAGTAGAAGTCGTGTCGTCCATAGTCATCAACGGTTGCTATAGTCGAAGCACTTGTGGATAAAGAGTTGTCATCGCCGAACTGCGTTGATGAATTTGCTTCGTACCAGTATCCAGCGAATGAATCTCCCAGTTCTTCTGCCTGCAGATGTTCAAATGTGTTTCCGCACGCTACGGTATCGCCAATATTCATGTTAAAGTTTGCAGTTGGTGCGCTTACAAACATAACCCTTATACTGTCCACATCGGTACACAATTCAGTGTTTCGCACAGTCCAGTACAATTGGTAATATGGATGTTCGGCATTTCCTGTATTTAGTTCCGTCGTACTGACATTTGTAGTGGGAGAGGAGGCGTTGTCGAAACTGACAAGGCCAGTCGATGTGCTCCAAATGCCTTCGCCAATATCGTATCCAGCAGTAAGTTGCCCCGAATACCCACAGATATAAAAATCGTCTTCAGCGATTTGAGCATTTGGCCGTTGCAAAAAGTTGACAGTCCATGGTCCGGCAGTATCCCTGCAAACATTAGGATTTTCAATTGGTCCGTTCTGTGCAATCCAGTAGAAATCGTGTCGCCCGTATTCTTCAACAGTAGCTGTGGCAGAAATGTTATTGACCAACTCATTATCGTCGCCGAACAATGTCGATGGATTTTCTTCGTACCAGTATCCAGAGTATTCACCCGGATCTTCTGCCTGCAGATGCTCAAAGGTGTTTCCGCACACAATAGTGTCGCCTATGTTCATGTTTAAGTTTGCAGTAGGTACTTCGTACATTGTGACATATAAGGTTGTGTCGTATGTACATCCGAAATTATCGGTTGCGTGAAAAGTGTATACCGATGTTCCTGGTGTTGTTATATTTGCCGTATTGTCAGCGGCAAATCCTGCTGTTTGCAGGCCATCGCCTTCCCACCACATTTCGCTGCCGTAGGTATTCTGGAAAATGATTGGGGTTTCTCGTGTTATATAATCAGCAAATGTTAGTTCAGTACTAAAAAGAACACCGTCATCAGATTGGAGATGGTCAACAAACGTTATGCACCATTCACCATTTAAAGGACAACCCACAAGACTTGACCAGTTACCCCTAGGAAGATAGTCACCAGCCGGAATGTATTCATGATTTGTATATGTCTGTCCGTTATTGTTTGTATAAGTATACGTCGGAGCGTTTTCTGTAATCGCCTCTATTGTCTGCGTTGCTGTCTGGTTCCAGCAATAATGATAAGGAGTTCCTTGAATACAATCATCGTTGCCATCGTCAACTGGTTCGCCCCAATACTGTAAAGTACAACTGCGACAATCGTTATATCCATCAAACAAGTCCATTCTGTTACCCGATGGACATGTTATCCATACCTCAAGATCGCCTATGTACGAATGTTCTATCTCAATACATATTGATACAATGTCAGATTCTGATGTTATAGTTAAGTCATCTGGAAAATCAAAATAAGGGAAACAAATTGACCGTTCCAAATTAACAGCATCGCTAAAGCAATGTTGTTCCTGATTTATTGTTTGCAGAGGCATCCGCCATTCGTCTGGAGGAACAACAGCACCATGCAATTCCACATTAGAGCCAGAACACACATTGGACGGAACGGCAGTTTCTATAAATGTTGGTGTCATCGACACGTATACATTAGTCTCCACATTTTCCTGACAGCCGTTTACATCAGTAGCAGTAAGCCCGACAATATATCCTCCTGGTTCTAATGTTAAAGTCTGTTCATCCAGACCTAGTCCTGAATATGTTATTGTGGTGTCATGTCTAATACTCCACAAAAAAGTTGTATTGTCAATTGTTTGTTCGTAGTCAACATTGTTATTCAAAAAATCAACTTGTGCAGATAATAAAGCAGTATTGCCCTGGCATCCTATATAAGCACCAGCTGTAGCATCATATTGAGCATCTGCAGTAACTGCAACTGTAAAATCTTGACACTGCAATCCTATGCATCGTATGCCGAGTGCAAATCCAGGATACTGTACCGAACCATCACTATGCCATTGTATAGTTACACAGCTTCCAGATGTCTCATATTCTGTCTGGTCTGGAGTACTTCCACCTAATGTAGCAATAATAGGTGCAGTAGATGTATTTTCTCCGTCAAATAATCTTATATAGTCTGTTGATTCTGTATTTAGCAAAACAACCTCCACAATAATGCGCTGTCCTGTCAATTCACTGCAAAATGTAATTTCATAGTTTTCGTTAGCAGAATAGTCGCCTTCGGGACCGCCGGAATCGTAGAGCGTTGCGCTACAAGTGGTAATTGTACTGCCAGTGGTTGTAGCATCAAGGTTTATTACTTGCGAGTATCCTGCAATTCCCAAAAGCAAGAATACTATAATGACAATAAATGTTTTGTTATTCATGGGCTAATATAAAGCAATGTTAAATACCAATTAAACTCGCAACAAATATACACAAATTTCTGACATAAATGCACTACGCACGAAAAATCCTCAAAAAAATCTGCCAATTCAAAAATCTAGCATCATTGCTATGCTTTGCGATTCTACAAACTACAGCACCAATCCGCAATAAAATTACCATCGGTTTTGTGGTGCTTCGTTTGTCTTATAATTTATATTATGTAAAATAGCATTTCTCGAAACGCTCCTACATAGGAATATTATCGATAATGAGATTCCGTATAGACAGGCTCACACGACACATTCCTTAGTCGGT
>JBGUHW010000174.1:0-2628 GCA_045112395.1 Bacteroidales bacterium | reverse complement strand
CTACCGAAGCCTCGTGCGCCGACTTGCAACCAGAATCGAACCGAGCCTTAACCGCCTCGACAACAACGATTGAATCATCGACCACTGTGCCTATTACAAGCACCAACGCGAAGAGTGTTAGCAAGTTGATTGAGAACCCTGCAACCTTCATAAAGGCAAATGTACCAACAAGCGAAACAATAATTCCAATGGCGGGAATAATCGTGGCACGGAAATCCTGCAAGAAGAAAAGCACGACCACAAGAACCAAAAGTATTGCAATAATGAGTGTAACAATGACCTCGCGGATTGATGCAAAAAGGAAATCGTTGGTATTGTCGAAAGTTACAATGCGGATGTCCTTGGGCAGTTTTTTCTCCACATCTTCAAGCAACTTGTCAATTTCAAGGTTAATTTTTGTGGCATTGGAACTAGCAATCTGATGCACAGAACCCATAACGCCCGGATGACCATTTATTCTGTTGGTGTAGGCATAGTCCGACTGCCCCAGTTCAATGTCTGCAACATCTTTCATAAGTAGTTCTTCTCCAGTTGGCAATGAGGCAATAACCAAGTTCTCGAACTCGGAAATCTCGGTCTTGCGACCAGTATAGCGCAATGAATATTGGAAAACATTGTCAGAATTTTCACCTAATGCGCCAACAGCTGCCTCAATATTCTGCTCTGCCAGAATCTCGCTTATGTCGCTTGGCATAAGGCTGTGACGAGCCATCACATCGGGCTTGAGCCAGATACGCAGTGCATATTGTGCTCCCCAAACTTCCACCTTTCCGACACCATTTATACGCATAATGGCAGGTCGCAGGTTGTTGTAGAAATAATTGCTAAGAAAATTTTCATCGTAAGTGCCATCCGGACTTTCCAAGGCTATGATTCGGAGTTGCCCCGGCTGTTGCTTTTCAGTGGAAACGCCAAGTTGAAGCACCTCGGCAGGCAATTGTCCCTGAGCCTGAATTACGCGGTTCTGCACATAAACCGCAGCCATATCGGCATTTGTGCCCTGCTCGAAGAAAACGGTTATGCTTGCTTCGCCGTTGCTTGCCGATGATGTCATATAAGTCATACCTTCCACACCGTTTATCGCTTCTTCCAGCGGCATAACCACGCTTTTGTGTACAGTTTCGGAACTTGCTCCAGGATACGAAGCCCACACATATATTGCTGGCGGAGCAATGTCGGGATACTTCTCCACTGGCAAAGTCGTGAGAGCAATTGCCCCCAGCGCCACAATGAAAACACTGATGACTATGGAAAGCAACGGTCGATCTATAAAGGTTTTGACATTCATAAATTACAATTTTTAGTTATGCGCAAAGCATTGCGCCACTACATTCGTTCCTTCTCTCACAAATCCAGCACCCTTGGCAATAATCACATCGCCGACCTTCAGACCATCCGTAACCACATACGACTTGCCATCTGTCTGGTTTTCCACCTTAATCATTGCCGAAACAGCCTTGCCATCAACAACTTTCATAACATATACCTTATCCTGAATGTCGTAGGTGGCTTCCTGCGGAATAACAATGGCATTGTGAAGTTCAGCAGGCATAACGATTTTGCCGGAGCCACCGCTCAGCAACATTCCGCCGCTATTGTCGAAAATGGCACAGACGGAAACTGCACCTGTACGCTCGTCAATTACACCACTGATACTTTCGACACGACCAGTCTGCTCGTAAAACTTGCCGTTTGGAAGCATAAGTTTCAGTTCGGGCATATTTTTTACCGCACCTGCAAGGCTCTTGTATTCGGAAATGTATTCCATCGCTCGATTTTCGCTCATCGAGAAATATACGCGCATCTTCTTGTTGTCAGCAACTACGGTCAAACCGTCCTGCGTTGTCGGACCTACAAGGTCGCCCTTTCGATAAGGAATCCTGCCCACAACACCATCCGACGGACTACGAATTTCGGTATAGCTCAGATCGTTGCTTGCCGATGTCAGTGTGGCGTTCGCTGCTGCAAGGTTAGCCTTTGCCACGCCAAGGTCGCTTTCGGCAAGCGACAATTCAAAGTCGGAAATGACTTTCTTGTCGTGCAAATTCTTTTTGCCATTGTACTCGAGCTGAACCTTTTCCAATGCTGCCGTCATCATCTGTACATTGGCCTTTGCCGATTCCACAGCAGCACGATAAGTTGCATCATCAATACAAAAAAGCAATTGACCAGCCTTCACTCGGTCTCCTTCCTTCACATAAACGCCCAGCAAATAACCTTCCACACGCGGAATTATCCGTATGTCCTGATTTCCCTTGATAGATGCCGGATATTCTGTATTTATGGTATAATCCTGAGTGTCAACCGTTAGCAACTCATAGTATTCTGGCTCGGAAGATTCATCCTGCACACTATCGTTGCACGAACAAAGCATTGCCAATAGAAATGCAGATATTATTAGGATGTTGTACTTCATGTCTAATCAAAATATTCATTGCAAAAATAGATTCCACAACAAAAGGCAAGGTGTATGAAAAGAACCCATTATTGTATATTTTCGGAACAAATAGAAAATCATTGTAGAATTTGTTATAATTTTGTCATCGACAACAAACAAGCAAATTGGGTATGAATAACTGCGCCATTTTCAACTACAACCATTCGTCCGAAATCGTTAAGACCGACCTT
>JBGUHW010000173.1:0-43981 GCA_045112395.1 Bacteroidales bacterium | reverse complement strand
GACACCGAAATGATTTTCGCAGGGCACACCCTCAGTGGCAACTATCATGCAGAACTCATGGAATACTTGAAAGACAAGGAGTTCGGTATAGTTGTAATTTCTAAGTCGGGAACCACAACCGAACCGGCTGTTGCATTCAGACTTCTCTACAACGAAATGAAGAAACGCTTCGACAACGAGACCATCCGCGACCGTATCGTAGTAATTACCGATGAAAACAAAGGCGCACTCCGCACTCTTTGCGACAAGGAAGGCTTCGATGACTTTATCATTGCCGACAATGTTGGCGGACGCTTCTCGGTACTGTCGCCAGTAGGACTTGTGCCGATTGCAATCGCAGGCTTCGACATTGAAGAAATGCTTCACGGCGCATCTCTTGCACAGGATATTTGCCTCGAAAACAACGAGAAAAATCCTGCAATACAATATGCTGCAATAAGAAATATGCTTTTCAAAGATGGTCGCAAGGTTGAACTAATGGTCAACTACAATCCACGCCTCTGCTACTTTGCCGAATGGTGGAAACAGCTCTACGGTGAAAGCGAAGGCAAGAACGGCAAGGGCCTGTTCCCTGCATCAGTATCGTACACAACCGACCTTCACTCGCTCGGACAATTTGTACAGGATGGCAGCCCAATACTATTCGAAACCGTACTTTGGGTAGATGACGACAGCGATGCACCAGTAGTTCCGCACGACAACGAAAACCTCGACAAACTCAACTACCTCGAAGGCAAGAACATGGAATACATTAACAGCAAGGCTGCCGAAGGAACAATGAATGCACATGTAGCAGGCAATGTTCCCAACATTCGCATCGAATTTGATGCTGTGGATGAGTTCAACCTCGGGTACCTGATGTTCTTCTTCGAGTTCGCTTGCGGCATCAGCGCATATATGCTCGGCGTAAATCCATTCAACCAGCCTGGCGTTGAAGCATACAAGAAGGAAATGTTCAGGTTACTGGGAAAAGAATAAAAAAGGCTTACAGGCTAGAAGGCTGACAGTTTGCCCCCTCATCGTTAAAGCCATTAAAGGCGTTAATGTCTTTAATGCATGGGGGGACTGACATGCCTTCTGAGCCAGCAAACCTATCGCACTATGGAATCCATCGCACTAGTCTCACAATCCGACCGAATCACTGGCTATGCGCCGAAACTCCTTGTCCACCAGCAGGGATTGCTTCATCGTGCGTTTTCTGTTGTGATATACAACAGCGCTGGTGAAATCCTAATGCAGAAACGCGCTACCACCAAGTACCACTCTGGCGGATTATGGACAAACACCTGTTGCAGCCACCTTGTAGATGGCAAGGAGATGGAAACCTACATGCACGAGCGGCTGCAACACGAAATGGGCATCGACTGTGACTTGAAATTTGCCTTCACATTCCACTACACCGCCAAATTCGACAATGGCCTAACCGAAAACGAAATAGACCATGTATATATAGGTATATGGGATGGCACTCCCCTACCCAATCCCACCGAAGCGGATGACTACCGCTGGGCAACACCCGATAACATCAAGTCAGAAATGGAACTCCATCCCGAAAAGTTTACGGTATGGTTTAAAGAGATAATGGAAAGAATGGAAATATAAGCGGCAATGATTTATACGACAAAAGAATTATCATTTTTATCTAGCCATTCTTAATTTTCCTTTGTAACAAATTACTATTCAATAGACTACACCCGCTTTACCAAATAAGCAAAAATTTTCGTGCTTATTTTTCCAAAGACTATAATCCATACTACTGCTTAGTTTTGTATAGAGTATTTTTTCCTACAGTATATGCATAACAAGCTGTTGGTACAAAATGTATATTGCCACACATCATCCTCTTTTCAGCAAAAAAAGTCTTTGATGTAACAATTGCTTGCGACAATTTATTTCGCTCCATATAAAACAATAGAGAATTCAAATCCTCCGGCTTTTGTACGAATCTGTCAGTCCACTTAATCTCCACAGCCCAAATCGGTTTTATTATACCCATATCCATACCAACAATGTCAACCTCTCCCTGCTCGGTTTTACTCAAACGCCAATTAGCGTATGATATATTGGTATTCGCACGCGGAATCCATTGCGCATAAACAGCAGTTTCAACCAACTCGCCAATTTTAGCATCAGTTTCTGTAATCGGCTGGAACAAAGCACACCGCAACGATGGATTTGTCAAATATATTTTGAAACTGGTTTCCCTTTGATAACGCTTAGCATTATCATCTGTACGGTGAATCACCTTAATAAGGAATGCCGCCCCAAGGTATGCTATATAGCGCCGCAAAACATCCTTCCGCACACCAGACTCTCGCGACATCGCTTCGTATGAAAACTGTGAACCAGAATGATATGCAATCATAGTGAACACGGAGTTCAATTCCTGCACATCCTGAATACCATACAAACTAGGCAAATCGCGCAAAAGCACCTTATCAATTATATCATGGCGAATAAACTGCCCAGGATCTTCTCTGATTTTCTGAGAAAAAACTACTTCTGGATAACCTCCGTAATTTATGTAATCGACAAACAACTCATTAAGACGGTCAATATCAATTGTTGAATCAACGCCAATCTCCGTATCTGTCAACTGCAAATCCGAACTTACAAGCAAATGCTGATACCCCTTTAAATGTATATACTCGTAAAATGTAAGAGGCGGCAAACTAAAATCAGTAAACCTTCCAGCACCGCTTTCATTACTGCGTTTCTTTAACTCTGCAGCTGCAGAACCTGATGCAACAAAACATACATTATGATATGTGTCAACCAGCGACTTAAGGTGAATTTCCCAATCCTTCAAATATTGTATTTCGTCAAAGAACACATAATAGGCCTCCTTATCATTCTTTTGCTTGTTCAAAGTCTGCTTACATAGCAAAAACAAATGTTCCAGATGTATATTATTATATATAGGTGTTTCTACCGATATGTAAATTATGTTTTGCGCAGGTACACCACTATCAATAAGCCGCTGAATAGAGTGATACAGCAAAACTGTTTTCCCTACACGCCGTGGACCCATTAGTAATATGGCCCGCCGCACATCCGAATTTCTTAAAAGGGAATAAAAGATATCCAAATACAGGCGTGGATTCATTTTATAGTAGAACTGCGGTATTTCGTTATCCACCCACCAAGGATTGTCAATGCGCAAACGTCCAATAATTTGTTGTTCTAATACATCAGTGTACTGCATAATACGACTTTTTAATTTCTACGCAAAATTAATATGCGTTTACCAAATAAGCAAATTTTTTAGTGCTTATTTTTCCATTATACTACCAAATGAGACATATACAACAATCTTATTATTCCAACTTTCTGCCAAATAAGCAAAAATCGACATTATTTACTGCTTATTTTTCTATGGTCATTGTCGGGAGAAAAAATAGCCCCCCTTAATTTTCCTTCGCAACAAATTATTAGTCAATACATTACACCCACTATGCCAAATAAGCAAAAATTTCCGTGCTTATTTTTCCACCATACTACCAAATAAGACATTCTCAACAGTCTTATTATTCCAATTTTCTGCCAAATAAGCAAAAATCGACATTATTTATTGGTTATTTTCCACTCACACAACTCAACTATGCATCAAACAAAATTTAAACCGTTGTAACTTACGCCTGCAACCACTTATATTTTGCTAAACTGTAAATCGGAAGTAACGGTATTAGAATCGGCGTCCTCTTGGCGTATGCCTGATATTCGGCATCGTTGCCGTAAACTTCCGTCTGACGAAGTTCCAAACGACGGGCGCCACTGAACATAACATAAAGTATACCAACATAACCAATTGCTACAATTACCCATTGCCATACGCATAGACTTGCGCCTATGCCACTCAACAATGCGCCAGTCCATATCACAACCTCGCCCAAGTAGTTTGGACAGCGAACTATACGATAAAGCCCCGTATCTACAAAACGCTTTGGATTGCGCTTCTTGGCAGCATTCTTCTGCGCATCGCTTATGGCTTCGAGCAATATACCACACAGCATTACCGCAGCACCTATCCACGCCCAGAGATCACATACAAGCAAGCCTTCTGCAGTATTTGCCAGACGAAATGCCACCGGACTTACTTGCGCAACATACAATATCGCACAGAAAAGCCACACGGTAATAACTACGCCAATCGGTTTCTTCTTTTGCAATGACGGGTCGTAGAGAATTTTACGGTAAGCCGCTGCCTTCCTCTCGCGCACAAGCAGATAAGTACCAAGCCGACAACCAAACACAAACAGCACTAGGCACAACGCCACTGTCGGCAATGAAACTGCACCCCAAAACATAATTACCATTGCAACTGAAAGCGCAGCAACACCATAACCATAACCTAAACTGAAAAAATAGATGAAATATTTCCATCCGATAGCCGAAACTGCAAGCGAAACTGCAAGCAAGATAAGCAAATACATCATAGCATTATAAGTTCTTTACAATTCTGCAAATATAATTTCAAAGCTAGTCAATGCAAAATATTTTTCTCACCTTTTCAACTCATCAAAAGCCTTTACACTATCGAAAATCTCCACACCTGTAGAGACATCGTAGCGCCCCATCACAAGATTGATGCCGTTGGTAACAATAAAAAAAGGTGCTTTTACCTCGTAGTTGTAGTGCCATATCTGGTCGAAAACTTTCTGGGTGAGTTTTACCGATGGTGCCTTACATTCAATAAGCATTAGCGGATTTATTTCACGGTCGTAAATCAAAGCATCGAAACGCAAACTGCGATCGGCCACCTTAACCTGCCTTTCGAGAGCCACGAGCGCCTGCGGATAAGCACAATCCTGCACAAGAAATCGCACGAGGTTCTGGCGCACCCATTCTTCTGGAGTACAGACTATCCACTTCTTGCGTATCTCATCAAAAATCAACGATTTGCCCGCCTCGGATTTCATACGGAAATCGTATGGCGGAAAACACAATATAGGAAAACCTTGGTTCATTTCTGCCTGTACATTATGAAGTCGGCACAAACATCGAAACTTGTCTTGACCTCTGTCCACACATATACCTGACCGTTGCCAAGATTACGATAGTATATTGCTGATGGAGAATCTGCCTCGGGACATTCAAACGCCCAGAGTTCTTCGCAAAGCTTGGTTCCAACGAAACTAGCCTCAAACCGCTTGCCCTCCTTTTCTGCTGTCATCTTTATAACGACCTTCCCACCTTCAACAAGCATTTTCATCCTATCGAATATTATTGTGTCGTTTCCAAACATACGATAGGTCTTTCCTTCCCAGTTGCTATCTGAAATTCTTTTCCACACCTCAAATGAACTGCCGGCATAAGCCGAAACGGATGGAATCTCCCATGTTCCAAGCAGCCACGATGGAAGGGTTTGCGCCTGCATTGCTACAGACATCAGCACAAGAACGACCGCAACAAAATATCTTTTCATACCACAAAAATAAAAAAAGCATCTCGAATCGAGATGCTTTTCAAAACTTTATTATCAACAATTATTCTTCGCCTTCCATAATCTTGAAAGTGTATTCGAAAGTTCCCATCTTGTCATCCTGCTTCTTTGCGCTGATTGTTGCTGCACCACGGGTGTTAACACCTGAGTTGCCAATGCCAAGTGCACTTTCGAAGATGTTTGATGAGTCGCCTCTCGAAGAACTTCCGTGCTGCATGATTGTAGCAGACAGGTTGAATGGCTTGTCGGTTGCAATAACCTTGAATACTTCGTTTCCGTATGGAGGACCAAACATTACGATTGTGTTCTTAAGGATTGCCGATTCGCCCGGTTCGAGGTAATATTCACGACCATCGCTGTCGTTTACAGTCGGGATAATCGGGTTGATAAAACCATCAGGCTGAATGTCAATGATATTGAAGAATGCCTTCTTTGTACCATTGTTCGTAACCTTAATTACAGCCATGTTTTCTGCTGTGAAACCAGGAACTTCGTTCACAACGAACTTATCCTTGTCAAGATATTCGGTAATTTCAAATGTTCCATCGTCATAAATGTCTGCATCAACAGGAAGAAGTTCCATAACGATGTTGAAACGGTCATCTGAGAAATCCAAATCCTTAATAATCTTGCCTTGTGCAAAGTTGTTCAAGGTTGACATTACATCCGATTCGAGAGCTGCCTCGTCGACATTGGAAATCTTATGAAGTTCCTTGTTGTACATTGCATTGCTAACAGAAATAACCTTTGCACCACGGGTACGACCATAGTTCAATGTGATTTCTGGAGCATCGGTTGTAAGTTCTGCAAAACTTGAATTTGAAATTTCCTTGTTAAGAGCATTCTTCAAAGCCGGATCCATTTCGGGGTCGATGCTGACCTTAATCTTCTGGTCAGTGAAAGTTCTAGCCTTTACGAATACCCATGCATCCTGAGCAGTTTTGAATTTCTTCTTGGTATCAAGAGCAACGCGCGACTTGAAGTTTTCGGAACTGATAACGCGACCAGTTGTGATAACCTCTGTATTTTCATCAAGGCGTGAAGTACCAGGAGCAACAAATGCTACTGTAGTTCCAGGATTTACACCTACAAGACGACCTGCGTTAATTGTGATAACAGAATCGTTCTTTACCGATGTCATGTTGAAGTATTCTGCCTGAGTGGTGAAGTCGCCACCGAAAACTGTAAAGTCAACATCACCTTCGATTGCAGGATTCTGGAAAGGAGCCTTAGCAGCCATTTCTGCCATTATCCTTGCAAATACCTGACGGTAGGTGTCGCCTTCCTTCATCTGTGAGAACGACTTGTACAAGCAGTATGACAACGAACCAACCGAATTGTTTTCATCGTCAAATGTTTCGTAGTTAAGTTCATTTGCACTTGCGCCAGAGAATACAACATACTTTGCGAGGTTGTTTGCATCAACAGCACCACGCGAGCTAGTTGCACCCATTCCCATACCGACCTTACCATCAGTCTTGGGAGCACCGCTTGGAGCGTGCCATCCTGCAGGAACCAAAGCTGGAGCACCGCCTCTTACCTTGGCAGCACCACGAGTACCTGTACCAGAGTGGCATGAGTCGAGGAAAAGAAGGATATGTCCGTCCTTGCCCAACTTAATGCGGAATTTCTCAACTACAGCGCCAAGTTCATCGTCCCTGAAATGCAAGCTACCATCGTAGCCTTCAGTCATTTTCATAGGAGCATCGTAGCAAACGAGGCATTCATCGAGACCATCGATTTCGTCGCCATTGTCGTCGAAAATCTGATGTCCGTGACCGCTATAATGTATAACGACCTCATCGCCTTCCGAAACCTTTGCAAGGAGTTCGTTGAAAGCGTTGACCATACCAGCCTTGGTAGCCTGTTCGTCCTTAAGGTACATGATGTCCTTTTCGTCGAAACCGAGACCAACCAAAGTCTTCTGGATCAGCGGAACATCGTGATCGGCACTGATAGGATACCAACCGGTCAGGTTCTGGTCGTAGTTGCCGACTGCGATAATCAGCGCATACTTATGAGCATTTGCGCAAACAGCAGCGAGCAAAAACGCTGTTACTAATATTATTATCTTTTTCATATCTCTAACTTTTTAAATTTACAAAGAATGATGAGCCGCTTGGCTCATCATTCTACTTATTAAATTCTCTTATTCGTCTTCTTCTGGCACCTGCAGAACGAACTGTTCGTTGCATTCGCCACCCGACTGCCACTGGTAGCTTTCACCCATTGTGCGGCAGTAAACTTCGTTGAAACCTTCTGGGAGAATGAGCTGTGAGTTTTCCCATGGATTCAGACGGCCCTTGTAAGCCTTGTCTACCCAAATATCAACATAATAACCTGTCCAGTTGTCGAGCTTTACTACGCAACCACCTCTTGAGAGAACTGGTCTTTCGATTGCGTTGTCACCCTGTGGAACAACATATTCAGACTGTGCACCTCTTGACTTTACAACTCTAGTTGCTGTTAAGATTTCCTGTGCTGAAACTTGGCTTGCGAAGAAGAACGCTACCATTACCATCAAAAATGTTACTTTTGCTTTCATGACTTTAATTTTTTTTATTTAACAATAATTTTATTTTAATTTTACAATTTATTCACATTCAAATTTCGTGCCAAAGAGCATCTGGCGAAGAATTATTTTTTCATCACCGCCTAAAAATATAACAAAGTTCGTGCCAAAAAGGTATTTTAGAATTTAAAAATTAAAAAAATCCAAAATTTAATGATTTAAAGACACGGATCTTTCATAAAAAAAACTAATATCCGCCCTCATAGACTGTTAAAAGTTAAGGTTAAGGTGCATTATATCATTTTGTCATCTTGACTTACATACGACTATGCTCAGTGTAGCGCCACAAGCTCAGTCTGTGAATTCGTTCAAAAACTAACTATTGTAACACAAACAATAGCATTGCTCGAATGAAAAGAAACGTGACAACTATAATATATAATGGGACTAATATGCTGTTTGTAATCTAAAAAAATTATAATTTTGCGTTATAATAAAAATGTCGAACGGATTTATGTTAAGTATTATGAATATTAAAGCAAGAATATTAATTGTAATTCTATTACTATCAGTATTTTGCGTCCCGGCGCCCTTGTCTTCACAGACAATTGTTGAAATTGGCGATGGAACTGGCACTTCTGATTATATGCCGATATGTATGAACAGCAATTATTCGATTGTCCAACAGATTTATACTGCAGATGAAATTGGAATTGCTGGAACGATTTCGTCTGTAGGTTTCTATTATGATTACAACTATCCTTTCTCTATGCCTGGAATTCAAATGTATATGATGCATACTGCAAAAGATGCGTTTGAATCTGGTTTAGTGGATGTAGTTGCATTTGATTCTGCCTCATTGGTATATGAAGGCGATTTCGCCGCAACCGAAGCAGGTTGGCTTACACTAACGCTAGATACCCCTTTCGAATACAATGGTATTGACAACCTTGTAATCTGCATGTATGATACTATAAATGGGTATCTTGGTAACACTTATAGGTTTAGAACAACAAGTTTTCAAACATTGAAAATGAGATGCATTAAAAGTAACACAGAAATTCCTACTATTCCTTATAATCATAATTGCCAATCTTTAGCGTCATCTGGTCATAACAATATTCAACTTGGTATTATTCCTGCACCTGGGCAATGCTTTAGGCCTTCATATGTTGTCGTAAATGACATTACTATTCACGAAGCTTTTGTTATGTGGAATGCAGAAGAAGGAGAATCTGCATGGCAAATTTGTTTGAATGATAACGAAGACAACCTGATTGATGTTACTACCAACGCATACGAATTGACGGGTTTAACTTCTGACACCGTATATACAGTAAAGATTCGAGTAAGTTGTGGGAACGGATTGTATAGCAGTTGGACAAGAAATGTGTCATTTGCTACTCTTCCTGTTTGTCCTGTTCCAATAAACTTTGCAGTATCAAACATCGGAACGACAACGGCAACACTAACATGGGATGCTGGTAGAGATGAATCAGCATGGCAGATTTGTCTTAATGACGATGAAAGCAATCTTATTGATGTTGATATTGATGAATATGTATTTAGTAATCTTACTCCAGGAACAAACTATAGCGTAAAAGTTCGTGCTAACTGTGGAGAAAACGACGGATTTGGTTCTTGGACAGACAGTAAAAACTTATATACTATTTCTATTTGCCAAACTCCAACAGCATTAACTTGCATACCATCATCAACTTATGCAACTATATCATGGACTGCTGGCGCTGATGAAACTCACTGGAATCTAAAATACAAGATATCTTCCGAAAATAATTGGACAGAAGTCAACGGACTAACCGAACCTGAACATATAATTACTGGTCTCGCACCAGCGACAGCATACATTGTATCCGTTCAAGCCGACTGTGGACTTGATGGACCTTCTTATTGGGAACAATTAAGTTTTAATACAAAATATGCGATTCCATACCTTGAGGAGTTTCCGACATCAAATATTCCTGCTGATTGGTCCAGATATTATGGGCGACTTTCTGATGTAATGAATAACGCACAGAATTTAGTAACAACAAATTCTTCTTCTGCATGGAGTTTTGGATATTCTAATGGAGTTTTTGATCGTCATGGATTTGTATATGTTTATGGTCCATCTTGCAAATACTGGTTGGTAACTCCAGTTATTGTTATGGATGATAATGTAGAATTAAAATTTGATTTGGCTTTAACTAAAACATCACCCACATTGCAGCCTGTTGACATCAACCTGCAGACGGATTACAAGTTTGTTGTTCTAATAAGTACAGACGATGGTGTAACTTGGACAATACTTCGCCAGTTCGATAATGTTGGTTCCGAATATGTATATAATAATATCGCTACTGCTGGCGAGGAGGTCACAATTTGTCTTGCAGACTATAGTACCGACCATATAAAAATTGCATTCTATACTGAATCTACGATATATGATGGTTACAACATTCTGCATATTGACAATGTAAGGTTGAATTATATAAAACCACAAAACTTAACCGTATCGAACCTTACCACTACTACTGCCGATGTTCAATGGGCATGTGAATGTTGTAATACCGAATGGGATATCAAGTACGGCATTTCTGGATTTGATGTTGAAACTGAAGGCACATTGGTGGAAAATATTGCCCATACTTCGTACTCTATTACGGGACTTTTGCCTAATACAAACTACGATGTTTATGTAAAGGCAACCGGTGGCAATAACAATGAATACGAATGGGTAATGACTTCGTTTAGAACTGATTGCGGCATTTTTGATATTCCATACAACGAAACCTTTGATGACATAATTTTTTCTACATCAAATATGACTATTCCTCGCTGTTGGTTGCGTATTGTAGAAAACGCCATGAGTAGTTATGTTGTATATCCGCATGTCGTAGGACAAAGCTTGTACAGCAATACATCACACAGCGGTTCGCAATCTATATGTTTTCATACAACTGGTACCAATCCACAGAATATCATTGCCTTGCCACAGATGTCAGATATCAATACCTTGATGATTTCGTTTTGGGCAAAGTATGATGATTCTATTCCTGAGGTTTTACAGATTGGTTATGTAGCGAATGGAGAGTTTGTTTCTATAGAGCCGTTTGTGTTGACAACAAACTATCGGCAATATGTTGCATTTTTGGATGTTGCATCTGTCGATGCCGAAAGGATCGCCTTTTTAATGCAAGACGATACGGGAAATTCGTATGTGTATGTTGACGATATTGAGGTAATCCCCATTTTGTCATGCCCGAATCCAATCAATTTGGAAGTATCAAATATTACAAGCACTTCTGCTGTTGTCTCTTGGACACCAACTGGCAATGAAACTGCTTGGCAATATACCTTAGACGATGGTATTACTTGGAATAACTTTGCAAATACTCCAACTGGCACAGCAACAATGTCCGTAACAATTACTGGGCTTACGGCAAATACCGAATATATAGTAAAAGTCCGTGCATATTGTAGCGATAGCGAACAAAGCGAGGCTAGTTCTGATGTAGCATTCTATACAGCAATATGCGCTCCTGATGAAATGTGTGAGATAAGTTACACTCTTTCTGATAGATTTAGCGATGGATGGAACAATGCTGCTATCAATGTGGTGGATGTAGAAAGAGGAATTGTTCTTGCCGAATTGACAATGGATACAGGGATTAGTTCAACGACTGGCACGCTTCAGGTTTGCAACGGTAGAGAAATCAGTTTTGTATGGTCTTCCGGCTCATTTGATAACGAATGCTCGTATGCTGTATATGATGTGAATGGTGATGAAATTTTATCTGGCACTGGTGCTATGACTACAATGAACTATATTGTTGACTGCAATTGTATTCGTCCTTCTGCATTGAACGTTTCTAGTATTACTACTAATTCAGCAACAATTATATGGACTGCAGGCGCGGACGAAACTGCTTGGCAGATTTGCGTCAACGATAATGAAGATGAAATTATTAATGTCGAATACACTACATATACATTAACTGACCTTTCTCAAGATTCGGATTATACAGTCAAGGTGCGCGCAAATTGTGGTGAAAGCAATGGTGTTAGCGATTGGACTGCGAATGTAGCATTTACTACTGCTGCAGTATGCCCCGTTCCTACTAATCTTAGAGTATCCATTATTGATGCAAATTCTGTAGCTTTGACTTGGAATGGATGGATAGGACAAAATTCCTGGCAGATTTGTATCAACGATAATGAAGATGAAATTATTAATGTCGAATACACTACATATACATTAACTGACCTTTCTCCAGAATTGAACTACACTGTTAAAGTGCGTTCAAACTGCGAAGAAGACGGATTCAGCAGATGGTCTCCAGATTTGTCGTTTACAATTTTTGATGCATGTACAGCTCCGAATAATCTTTCTTTTTCTAATATCGGCATGAATTCAGCAACAGTTTCTTGGAATGCAATAGGAAATGAAAACATGTGGCAAATTGCCTTAAATGGCAACCTGGACAATATTATTGATGTATATGATAACGAATACACTTTTACAGGACTTGAACGTGACACACGTTATAGTGTTGTTGTGAGGTCATTGTGTGACGAAAACAGATATAGTTATTGGAAAGCAGGGTCATTTAGCACTCTAGCGGGATGTCCATCTCCTGATAATCTGACTGCTTCAATTATCGACACAACTTATGCAGTGCTTACTTGGTCTCCTAGTGTGGATGCTACATCTTGGCAGATATGTGTAAACTGGGATTATGATCACATTATTGATGTATATGATACAACATATACATTGACAAATCTTACAGAAGGAACTAGATACGAAATAATGGTACGAACAAATTGTGGTTCAGTACAAGGTGTGTTTAATTGGAGTCTTGTAGAATTTACAACCCTTGCAGATTGCTATGCTCCATATTACGTTGATATTGATGTGTCGGCTGCTGCTAATTCTGCAAATATAAGTTGGCCAGGTACTAGCGACGGTTATGTAATACGATATAGAACAGCGGAAATCAATGGTTCATATTTTACAGATTTTGAGAATGGTATTCCTGATGATGGCTGGGAAACAATTGATAATGATGGCGATATGTGTAGCTGGGTGTTATCAACAAACGGACATATGAATTGCCATTCGGGAATTGGATGTATGACATCGTGGAGTCATGTAAAAGAAAACAATGTGCCAGTTGAACCAGACAATTGGTTGATATCACCGCAACTTGCATTAAATGGAACCTTTAAAGTTTGGATATGTGCTCAAAATCCGTCCTTGCCAGACGAACATTTTGGCATATATGTATCAACAACAGGCAGGTCGGTAACTGATTTTGCCACACAGGTTTTGCCCGAAACCGTTGCTACAGCCGAATATCAGGAATATACTGTGGATTTGAGTTCTTATAACTGGCAATTGGGGTACATTGCAATCCGTCATTATAATAGTATTGATATGTACCGATTAAATGTGGATGATTATGAAATTGATGGTGAAGATGTTCCCGCAGGAGAATGGATAGAAGTTGAGACAAGTGAACCTTATGTCGAAATCAATGGCTTGGAGCAGGGTGTTGAATATGAGGTTCAGATTATGGGTGTTTGTGGCGAAAATCATAGTATATGGAGTCATAGCATTCTATTGCAAACACTCTCAATTACTGCAACCGCTGGTGAACACGGTGCGATTAGTCCTAGTGGTATAATTACCTTTAATAGAGGAGAAGAGCAAACATTCAGTATTATTCCTGACGATGGTTACCGCATCGAAAATGTATTGGTTGACGGATTTTCTGTAATGGAGAACATTGAAAACAACACTTACACATTTACCAATATAATCGGAGATCATACTATTCATGTAACATTTGAGTCGCTTGTTTCGGTTGATATGACAGAAGAACCTTCAATGTCGATCTTCCCGAACCCGAACAATGGTACTTACAATATAGTTTTTGGTAACATTAGTGGCAGTGTAACATATCAGCTCTATGATGTTCGTGGCGCAATGGTTGAAACTCGCGACGTTAGTGTTACAAACGATGAACCTGTTATTTTCAATCACATCCTAACCCCGGGGTCTTACTTTGTAAGAATCATTGTCGATGATAAAGTGTTCGTAGAAAAGGTCGTTGTTGAGTAAACAACTCAGTATAACTTAGGTGGCGCATAGCCACATCTAAAAAAAAGTCCACAGAAGTGGACTTTTTATAATATTTCGAAAGATTTTTATTTCCGTGAAATCACCTTCTTCACCGCCTTCACAATATTTTCGGCATCCAGACCGTACTTCTTCATCAGTTCGGCGGGAGTACCGCTTTCGCCAAACGAATCGCGAACAGCAACAGCTTCCATAGGAACAGGATTGTTCATCGCCATAACCTGAGCGACAGTATCAAACAGTCCACCATTGAGTTCGTGTTCCTCTGCAGTTACTATTGCCTTGGTCTTAGCGACTGACATTAAAACGGTCTCAGCATCGAACGGCTTAATCGTATGAATGTTGAACACATCCGCCTTTATTCCATCTGCAAGAAGATCCTCGGCAGCGGTAATAGCTTCCCATACAAGATGTCCACAAGCAAGAATGGTAACATCCGAACCTTCGTACAACTGCTGAGCCTTACCTATTTCGAACACTTGGTCTGGATCGGTAAAGTTAGGAACTGCTGGACGACCGAAACGCAAATAGACAGGACCATTGTACTTTGCAGCAGCTATGGTGGCAGCCTTTGTCTGGTTGTAGTCGCACGGACAAATAACCGTCATGTTCGGAAGCATCTTCATAAGACCAATGTCCTCAAGAATCTGGTGGGTAGCTCCGTCTTCGCCCAAGGTTATACCGGCATGAGATGCACAAATCTTTACATTCTTGTTGGAATAAGCCACACTCTGGCGTATCTGGTCATATACGCGACCTGTAGCAAAACCAGCAAATGTTCCGCAGAACGGAATCATTCCGCCGATAGTTAAGCCTGCCGAAACTCCAATCATATTTGCCTCTGCAATTCCCGACTGGAAGAAACGATGTGGAAACTCCTTCTGGAAGTCACCCATTTTCAACGAACCTGTAAGGTCGGCACACAATGCCACAACTTTGTCATTCTGCTTTCCTGCCTCGAGCAAACCTGCTCCGAAACCCGAACGAGTATCTTTTTTCTCTGTGTATGAATACTTTGCCATGTGAAATATTTCTAAAAATAACAGCACAAATTTACAATTAATCTTTCAGTCGGAGAAAACTTTTTCGCATTTAAGTTTTCAAAAGCGAATTGTCAACATCTATAAAGGTTTAGTAGCCAGATTTGAAAAAAAATACATAAATTTGCAAAAAAATTTAACATTAGAAATGAAAACCATATTTAAAACTTTAGCAATTGTTGCATTAGCACTTTCTATGTTCGCTTGCCAGCGCACACCCGATAGGTCGGATCTGGAAGGTCGCGAAGAGAAACTGTCGAAAGAAATTGAAAATATAAATATCCAGCAGATATACAGGGACATAATGATGCTGTACTGCGATGTCATCGAGGACATTTACAACAATGGCAAGGAAACTGGCGAGTACGACCTCAAGCGTCTGGAAGATTTGGAAAACGGACTGATTGCCGATTTCGAAGACAAGATAAACTTCAACAACAAGGATTTGTGGGACGAGGTTGACGAAAAGTACGATGAGTCCCTCAAGGAACGCATGGAAGCCGTCCGCCCGATGATAGAGGAAATGTTCGGCGAAGAATACAATGACGACGGAGACTACGAAGATCCAGTGATGCTGGAAGACAGCTCGGTAGTCATTGGCAAGGACACCATCAAGGAACTCGAAGACGGAAGAATAATACTAAACCGCGACACTCTTACCGAAGAAGAATTCCTAAACAAAATAGGCATTGATGAATAAGCCTTTAAAAAATATTGTTTGCCTTATCGTTATGCTTGCTGCAACGATTATGACTTCTTGCGACAAGGAGAAAGACAAATCGTCCATAATCATAGAAGGATACGAATCGGACTACGGCGAACTGGCTGAGAAATATGCCGAAATGAGTTTCGAGAATTGCGCAGAAGCAATATCCGCAGGAAACGAAATCACCTCCGTTTTATACAGTACCTCAAACAAGGCATTCAACGAAAACGATGCCAAGGCAAAATCTGACCTTGAGCATTTCGAGGAACTGCTAAACGAATACAATGCAGCCATTGAACCCTTGTGGAAAAAATGCCCTGAGGAGTTCGACAAATGGAACAAGGAGAACAAGAAAAAGATAGACAGCATTCTGCAAAGGCTCAACACCATGCTCAACCCACAGATTACCGACAGCATTCACTCAGAGGATGTTTCATCGGAAATTCAAGCAGTAAACGAGCAAGTGGAGCAACTTATGATTGATATTCAGCGCTTCAGCGAAGAAGATGATTCTTTAAACAACAAACAATGATGCTTAGCATCTGCATCCCGACATACAACTGCAATGTGAACGATCTCGTTGCCGAACTTTCAAGGCAATGCGAAGATGCGAAAGTCGATTTTGAAATAATTGTTCTTGAAGATGGTTCGGATGAAAGTTTCGCCATGCAAAATTCTAATATTGAGAAAATATTGGGGGCGAAACACATTGTTGACAGCCAAAACCACGGCAGGAGCTATACTCGCAATAAACTTGCCGACATTGCAAATGGAGAAAAACTAATCTTCATCGACTGCGACTCGGCAATTCCCGACCAACTATTTATTAATAGGTATCTCGAAAACAGCGACTATGATGTGATTTGTGGTGGAACGACCTACATCAAAATACAATACTCCCCCGAAATATCACTGCGATACACTTTCGGCACAAAAGTAGAAAAGTCCACCGCTGCCAAGCGCAATCAAGCCCCCTACTCCGCATTTACTACAAACAACATGCTGGTATCGAAAAAGGTTTTCGAGAAAATACGATTCTGCGAAGCCCTAAAAAAGTACGGGCACGAGGACAGTCTTTTCGGATTCGAACTTCAAGAAAATAAAATTTCAATTAGCCACATCGATAACCCTGTGATTCACACAGGCATAGAGCCAAACGACAAATTTCTTGCAAAGACAAGATCTGGAATTGAAAATCTTGTCGAAATGAAGTACATTGATGGGATAGATCCATTGTTCTTCAACCACATACGACTATATAGGCATTACTCAAAACTAAAAAAAATGCATCTGCTTTGGACCATTAGGCTAACATACAAGCTTTTTGGCAAATCGATTGAAAGACATTTGTTAAACTCGAAGAGTCCAAAACTGTTGTTATTCAACTTGTATAAGTTAGGGTATCTTTGCGAAATGGAAAAAACGAGGTAATTTTCTACCTATCAAAGAATTCCTTCAAATTATCAATCTGCTGGTCATCGGAAATATCGTCCTTTTTCTGCTGCTTGTCCTTATATTTACGCCAGTAGCTGAATGGAGATGACTCGACATGCTCGGAAATTTTACCCAGACAAATCCCCCACAGCACGAAAATGAAGACATAGAAAACTATAGTCAGCAAAGCAGCCCAGACATCTGATGCGACATCCGAAACCATCAGTATTGCATCATATATACCGTGAGCTAATATTGGAGCAAGCAGAGTCATTGTCCAGTTGCGGAACTTGTGCTTCACCGAGAACTTGGCCAAAGAAAAGAAGAATCCCATCAGTACGGCAAACAGGAAATGTCCAGGTACGGCAAACAACGCCCTGCCCCATGCGCAAGACGGATCACCGAACACATACATAATATTCTCGACTGTGGCAAATCCCATCGAAACGCATACGGCATACACAATACCGTCCATGCGCTCATTGAAGTCCTTGCTTCGCCAAATGAGAATAAAAAGTATTACAAATTTTGAAAATTCCTCGGGAATTGCCGCCGAGAAGAAAGCTGTTGCAATTTGCGCGCTTACCGCACCATTGCATAGTAGCGGCAGATAATCGAGGTCGAATATACCAATAATCAGCAAGTCCAAAGGAACTGCCAGCATTCCTGCGAAGAATGTAAGCAAAACTTTCTTAATAGGCTCACGCTCGTACTTGTCGCGTATCAATATGTACACGATAAGCACGACTGCAGGAACTACGGCAACAAGAAGTGTCCACATGCTACTTGCTCATGAACTTTTCGACATTGATGACAAAGCGTTCGTGCGCACCATCACCAATAAGCTCGCCATTATCATCAAAGGCTTCCACCTTGAATACTATGCGCCGGCGGTCGATTTCCACAATTTCGGAATGACAGGTGATTACAGTGCCGAGCGGACTTGCCTTCCTGTGCGAAATATTTACATGTGTGCCAACTGTTCCCTCTCCATCCGACAAATATGGCATTACCGAACGGTAACAAGTCTTTTCCATGAGGGCAATCATAGCAGGAGTTGCGTATACCTCAACGAGTCCGCTTCCGTATGCCGCTGCTGTGTTTTCGTGACGAACGACTTCTTTTTCTTCGCCTTTTATACCAAGCTGTATGTTCATAATTGTTTCTGGTTTCAAGTTTCTATGGCTGACGCCGTTTCTAGTTTCTATGGTTACGCCGTTTCTGTTGAGACGCGCCATGGCATGTCTTTACAATGGCTACCCCGTTTCTTTTTGAATCATGCCATGGCACGATTTTACCTAATTTCACCCTTACTCTTAAAATTTGAAGGTGATTGTCTGCTTTACCTCCGGATTTAACGAACGAGAAACTGGACAGGTTTCAGGGATGCGCCTGATTATTGTCTGCTGCTTTTCGTTTAAGTTGCACATTGAGTAGTCGAAGTCGATTTTTACTTCGGCAACTCGGCGCGGCGACTCGTTCATAATCTTTTCAATCTGTGCGGTTGCACCATCAATCGAAAAGTTGTATGTCTGGGCCGTTATGCCTGTAATTGTGAATATGCAGTCGCACAATGCCGTTGCCAGCAAATCGGTTGGCGAGAAAGCTTCGCCTTTACCATGGTTGTCGAGCGGTGCATCTGTTATAATCCTGTTGCCCGACTGGAGGTGAGTGTTTTCGGTGCGAAGTCCACCCACATACTTTGATGTCATTTTGGTCATAATGATAGTTTTATATGTTTTTAAGTTTCTATGGCTTCGCCGTTTCTATGGGCTAAAGCCCGTTTCAAAGTTTCTTAGTTTAGGGCTAACAGGCTTGCAGGCTAACAGCCAAAATGTTTTGCTGACGGGCTGTTTAACTGTCTTGCTGATAAGCTTTCAGCCTGTTCGCCTTTCTGCCTTAAATAATCAACATTGCATCTCCGTAGGTTGCAAACTGGTATTTTTCCTTGACTGCCACCTCGTAAGCGTTCATCAGGTTTTCGTAACCAGCAAATGTTGCCACCGACATCATCAGCGTTGACTTTGGCAAGTGCAGGTTAGAAATCATGCAGTTTGGAACCATGCATTCGTATGGCGGGAAAAGGAATTTGTTTGTCCAGCCATCGAATGGTTTCAGCATTCCGCTTGTGGTTATTGATGATTCCAAAGCGCGGAGCACGGTTGTTCCTACAGCGCATATTCTGCGATTTTCCGCTTTCTTGCGGTTAACGGTGTCGGCAAGTTCTTCGGAGATAAACATCTGCTCCGAATCCATTTTGTGCTTTGTAAGGTCTTCGACATCAACGCTGCGGAAGTTGCCAAGTCCGACATGAAGAGTAAGAAAACCGAACTCAACGCCAACAAGCTCGAGACGCTTGAAAAGTTCGCGGCTGAAATGCAAACCTGCTGTTGGAGCAGCAACTGCGCCCTCGTTCTTTGCATAAATGGTCTGGTACCATTCCTCGTCCTCTGGTTGTGTCGGACGCTTAATTATATGCATTGGCAGAGGGGTTTCGCCGAGCGAATACAAGGTTTTCTTAAACTCATCATACTCACTGTCGATAAGGAAGCGCAAAGTACGTCCTCGTGAGGTGGTATTGTCAATAACCTCAGCTACCAACTCGTTGCCATCTTCACCGAAATACAATTTGTTACCAATTCTTATCTTACGTGCCGGATCGACAAGAATGTCCCACAAACGCTGGTCGTGATTGAGTTCGCGCAGCAGGAAGACCTCAATGCGAGCACCGGTCTTTTCCTTGTTTCCGTACAGACGAGCAGGGAAAACCTTGGTGTCGTTGAAAATCATAAAGTCCTTGTCGCTGAAATAATCCTTTAAATCCTTGAAAACCTTATGCTCGATTTCTCCAGTTTTTCTATTCAAGACCAAAAGTCTGCACTCGTCTCTAAATTTCGATGGGTACTGGGCAATAAGTTCTTCCGGGAGATTGAATTTGAATTGAGATAACTTCATTTCTGTTACTTGTTATAAATCAATATATTACTAACTAACATCCGCTATTTAGCGCATTATAAATTTGAAACCGCGAAATTACAAAATAATTTCGGAAAAAGCAAGAAAAAATTAGCTTATTGTTTCTGGTTTCAGGTTTCTATGTTTCATGTGCTTCGCACGTTTCTAGGTTTGGGGACTTAAAGGCTCAAAGGCAAACAGGCATGATGCCATTTGTGGGCTTTTAGCCATTTGTACCCCTCTGTGTTTCTATGGCTGCGCCGCTTCAGGTTGTTTGGTGCATGTTTTTTATTGGTCAGCAAAATCTTGTGTGCAACAAGAATTTTATACTGTTTTGCTATTAGTTCTGTGAACTATCCTTAGTGTATGAACCTTTTATCTTTTCAATGTAGTCCACGAATTCGTCAAGCTTCACTGCCTTGCAGATGTCGGCTTCGCCGCTTCGAGTTCTGCGGAGAGATTTAAGATAGGCTCCGTTACCAAGGCTTCTGCCAAATTCGTCAGCCAACGATCGTATGTAAGTTCCTTTGCTACAGGTAATTGTCACATCAACAAGCGGGAGTTCTATTTTGTTGACAGTAATGTCGTAAACCGTTATTAACTTGTGCTTTAGTTCCACACTGCGACCTTTGCGGGCAAATTCGTAGGCTCTCTTGCCGTTTACCTGCACAGCCGAATACACCGGTGGCAACTGCTCGCGTTCGCCACAAAGTCCTGCAAGCGCCTTACGAACATCATCCTCAGTAATTCCTGAAATATCAAAGGTTTTGTCAATCTTGGTTTCAAGGTCAAAAGATGGCGTTGTAGCACCAAGACAGAACTCGGCTTCGTAAACCTTAGTTCCACCTTGCAGTTCTTCTATCAGCTTGGTTTTCTTGCCAGTACAAAGAATGAGCAAACCCGTTGCAAGCGGATCGAGGGTGCCTGCATGTCCAACCTTGAACTTTCGTATGCCCGTGTATTCGCTGATTTTCTTGCGAACCTTGTTCACCACGTCGAACGATGTCCACGAGTATGGCTTGTCGAAGATTATGACTTCGCCAGTCTCAAAATCCGGCAACCTGTCGAACGAGAAATATTCCATTTAGCTGAGGAAAATTATGGAGACAAGGCCTACGATTGCACAATATACTGCGAACCATATAAGCTTGCCCTTCTTCACTATGTTTATCATCCACTTGCAAGCGAGACAACCAACAACAAAAGCCGTGATGAATCCCACTGCCAATGGCAAAATGTCTATTGAACTAGTTGTCGCGTCTGCACTTCCCTTGAGCATTTTCAGAACATCCAACAACGCTTCTCCAAGGATAGGCGGAATTACCATAAGGAATGAGAATTGAGCCAGTTTCTCTTTTTTGTTGCCGAGCAAAAGTCCAGTGGCAATGGTGCTACCAGAACGCGAAAGTCCTGGCAAAACTGCTACAGCTTGAGCTATACCGATGACAAATGCGTCGAGCATCGAGATTTTTTCTTTTTGGCGTGGTTTTGCAAAATATGCAAATGCAAGCAGGACGGCAGTCACGAGCAGGCAGATTCCTACTACGAGCAATCCTGAACCGAAAATCTCCTCAACCGTGTCCTTGAACAGAAATCCGACAACAGCAACGGGAATCATGGATATCAGGATATTGACTATGTATTTCATCTCGTCGTTCCATCTGAACTTGAAGAATCCCTTGAAAAGCCAAACGATCTCTTTCCACAATATTACCAATGTGCTAAGGACTGTTGCTACATGCACAGCCACCGTAAATGCAAGGTTTTCCTCACCGCTAAGTCCGAAAAGTTTTGCACCGATTGCAAGGTGTCCACTACTGCTTACTGGCAGATATTCGGTAAGTCCTTGGATAAGACCAAGTATTAAAGCTTCTAACCAATCCATTTGCTAGTCTTTTTTAGTGCGTGGACGCCACATTATTGCAAAAATTTCGACTGCGAAACCGATTATCAGCACTATTGGGGCAAGTGTTATGCGGCGGAAGTTGAATATTTCGTCACCGTTGAACACATTGGGGTCGGTTGATGCGCCACCCGACATAAGTGCGTAGCCGATAACAAGTATTGCAAAGCCTATTGCTAGCGCAATGTAGTTCTTCTTGCCAAGTGCAAAGCCGTTCTTTCCGTTTTCGGAAACCGCTTTTTCGTTCTGATTTTCAATCTTTGCCATATCGTAAAAGTCAAAAATTCATTATTAGAAATAAACTGCAAAGATAGTACATTAGGCTGGAAACTGAAAATGGAATTTTGGATTTTTGAAAAAACGAATTCAAAAGTCCTTATTTCTACATCATCATATCCTTCAATTCTACCGCTGGATGATGGTATTGCCTTTCCTTGAGTGTCGGTTTGCCACCAAGTTCCACTGCCTGGTAAGGACAGAAATGCACGCAAGCAAGACAAGCCTCACACTTGTCATCGCAGTGGGCACGGTTTTCGTCCAAAGAGATGTTGCCAACTGAGCACACTTTTGCGCAAATTCCACATCCTACGCATTTTTCTGCATTGACTTTTGGTCGCAAAGCCTTGAAAATGGCATTGTCGAACACGCTCAAAGTCTGCAAGGCTGCCAGCAGGTCGGGCGAACCCCAATGGTGCGCGTTCGTGTTTGCTGCAATGTCGTTCTTTATCTGCTCCATGCGTGGTGCATACTTCTGGAATTTCCACAACTGGTCGTTTGGATTTCGACCGAAACCAAGCGCACTGTTGTCGGGAACGCGAATCTTGTTGCAGTAGTTTAGGCGAATGCCTTTCTTCTTCAATACTTTTTCGACCGTCCAGATGCTGTTGCCAGTTAGTGCACCACAGCTTATTACAATAAAATAGTATGCATTCGTTGGCAAATTCAGTTGTGCGACAAGTTTCGCTACAATCTTGGGTGCATCACCATTGTAGCAAGGATATACGAAGCCTATGCGTTTTTCGTTTGACAAGTCGGTACCGACAGCCTTGCGCAAGGGCATTACTTGTTCGCCAGCGCGTTCTGCAATCTGTCTTGCTATTGCCAGGCTGTTGCCTGTTCCTGAGAAGTAGAGAATCATTTGTGGTAAAATTTCACACCCCTTTCCCCATCTCGTACGCTTCCTGCAGTTTCGCATTCCCTGCAATATCATTGGGGTCGTTCACTCCACCACAGAAAACATGTCCCTTGAGAGCTGACTTTCCAAAGCAATCAATCCAGCCTTGCAGACCGCTTTCGGTGCGTTTGGGAGTCCATTCCTCGTTCTCGGCAGCGGTGGTCAGCAAATAGACCTCGCGGAAGTGGTAATCCTTGGGATACATTGCGTTCATACGGTCGATTAGGGTTTTCATCTGTCCCGACATTTCGTAGTAGTAAATTGGTGTCGCCCAGCATACTACGTCGGCATTGAAAACTTTGTCCATAATTGCGGGAACATCGTCCATGAATACGCATTCGCCTGTATTATGACACGATAGGCAGCCAACACAGAACTTGATTTCCTTGCCTCGCAACGAGATGACTTCCACTGCATTTCCAGCGGCTTTTGCTCCCTCGGCAAACTGCTCCGCCAAGGTGTGGCTATTGGAGCCGGCGCGGAGACTTGTTGAAATGACAACTACTTTTTTCATCGCGTGTTATTTTGATGGTTCCCACTTGCAACGCACTGGCGAAACTATTGCGCCTTCCTTCTTGAGTTCGGCAAAAGCCTTGTCAACTTCCTTGCGGTCGGCACCGAGAGCCGTTGTGATTTCACCAGCCGAGACGGGCTTGCCAGCCTCGCGCATTGCCTTTAATACTTGTTCTTTCATTGCGTTGTGTTTTAAATTATAATGTTGCAAACTTAAGGATTTTTGTGAGGAAAAAACAATGTTTTGATGAAAAAAATGATTGTTGTCCGCAAATTGCGCGTTGTCACAATTTTTGTTTTGCTTGCTTCGACTTCGCTCAGCACGAGCCGCGACAAAAATATGCGCCAACGCCATAAAACTCACGTTATTCTACTATATATATGTAACCTCTCCGAGGTTAAATGTTCTTTCAAAGCCAAGCCCATTTATTTCGTTGTTAATTAACAAATTGATACACTATGTTTTGTGAGGATTGGCTAGAACCATAGTGCATAACATAAAAAACAACCGAAAGCGGTAAAATTACATTTCTTATATCATTAATTTAATCGATCTTGTTAAGCTTAATACACACAAAACTAATTGATTGTGATTGGTTTACAAAAAATCGTACAAATTTACGATTGAATCGAAAAATTGTACTATTTTTGCCTCGTTAAATCTAAACAATATGATTGACAGGATAATAACACCGAAACTGAAGCACTTGATGACATTATATCCAATAGTGCTTCTGACTGGACCAAGACAATCGGGCAAATCCACGCTCCTAAAAAGTGTTTTGCCAGATTATGATTATGTATCTTTGGAGGATTTGGATAACAGGGAATACGCCAAGAACGACCCTCGTGGCTTTATTGCGGCTCATCCCGACAAAACAATTATAGACGAGGCTCAACTTGTACCTTCATTATTTTCCTATTTGCAAACGCACATAGACAAAGAGCAACGAGATGGAATGTTTGTCTTGTCTGGCTCACAAAACTTCCTGTTAATGCAACAAATTTCACAGTCACTGGCAGGTCGAGTTGCAATACTTGAGCTTATGCCTTTCTCGCGCAAAGAACTAAAATCAGCAGGAATACTTCCTCGGAATGCATGGCAGGAAATCTTTATCGGCGGCTATCCGAGATTGCACGACAAGCAGATGCATCCAACCGAATATTATCCGTATTACATCAGAACTTACATTGAACGCGATGTAAGGCAACTGAAAAACATCTCGGATTTAAGCCTTTTTATAAAATTTATCAAATTGTGCGCAGGACGAATCGGACAAATTCTAAACACATCGTCGATTGCCAACGATTGCGGAATTGCAGTTTCAACTGCACAGGCATGGCTTAGTGTCCTAGAAACAAGCTATATTATATATCTGCTTCGCCCCGACTACAACAACTTCTCAAAACGACTTGTAAAATCACCAAAACTATATTTCTGCGATACTGGTCTTGCCTGCTCATTGCTTGAAATAAAGGAAGCAGACCAGCTCGAAAGTCACTACCTTAACGGCGGTCTATTTGAAAACTATGTCATAAATCAATTCCTAAAAGCTTCGTACAATGATGGAATAGAACCGCATCTATCATTTTGGCGCGACAGCAAGGGAAACGAAATAGACCTTATTGATAATAGTGGAGAAAAACAAATCGCCTACGAAATTAAATCTGCCAAGACTTTCTCAACAGATTTTGTAAAGGGATTGCATTACTGGTCAAAACTTTCAAAAGCGGAGCCGTCACAATGTAATGTTGTGTATACAGGAGAAAAAGTAATGCAGATGAGCGATTGCAACTTATTGACATTAAATGAAATATAATACAATTGTACAAATTTACGATTGAATCGAAAAATTGTACTTTCTGGCGTAATTTGCTTTTTTTTCCACCAATTTCGACTTCGTATTCAATAATTCATTACCTTTGACTTTTCAAAAATAAAATTAAAATGGATAACAGCGTATTACAAAAAGCAAAATACTGGACAAGTGAAGTTTTCGACGAGCAGACCCGCAAGGCTGTAGCCGAAATGATTGAGAACAACCCAGAACAGCTGAACGAAAGTTTCTACAAGGACCTTGAGTTCGGAACTGGCGGTCTGCGCGGAATCATGGGTGCAGGAACAAACCGTATGAACCGCTACACCGTGGGAATGGCAACGCAGGGCTTGGCAAACTATCTGATAGCAAACTGCGACAAAGCTAAGGGAATTAGCTGCGCAATAGCACACGATAGCCGTAACAACAGCCGCGAATTTGCAAAAATCACCGCATCCGTGTTGTCGGCAAACGGAATTAAGGTTTATTTGTTCGACAAGCTACGTCCGACACCCGAACTGTCGTTTGCAATCCGTCACCTGCACTGCAACTCGGGAATCGTCATCACCGCTTCGCACAACCCGAAGGAATATAACGGATACAAGGTTTACTGGAGCGATGGCGGACAGGTAATTCCGCCGCATGACAAGGGCATAATCGAGGATGTAAGAAAAGTCACAGTCGAGGACATCAAGTTCGACGATACGATGAAGAATGTGGTGGAAATTGGCGCAGATGTTGACAATGCCTACATCGAAACGCTCAAGTCGTTGTGCCACAATGTAAAGGACAATGCAAGCGCAAACTTGAAAATCGTATATACGCCGATTCACGGTTCGAGCATAAGCGTACTGCCACAGGCTCTGAAGAGCATCGGCTTCAACGATGTCAACATTGTTGAGGAACAGGCAGTTCCCGATGGAAATTTCCCGACTGTAAAATCACCGAATCCCGAGGAGCGCGAGGCTCTCACGCTTGCAATCCGCAAGGCCGAGCAAATCGGCGCCGATATCGTATTCGGTACCGACCCCGACAGCGACCGTCTAGGCGTAGTGGTGAACCACAATGGCAAATTCGTAATCCTCAACGGCAACCAGACAGCTTCGATACTCGTGCATTATCTTCTCGACAGTTTCAAGGCCGAAGGTCGTCTGAAAGGAAAAGAATTCATCGTTAAGACCATCGTTACTACCGAACTTATTCCGCAGATTGCCAAGGATTACGGCGTAAAGTGCCTTGATGTTCTCACAGGCTTCAAATATATTGCCGAGGAAATTGAAAAGAACTACGGCAAGATGCAGTTCATTGGCGGTGGTGAGGAAAGCTACGGATTCCTTGCTGGCGACTGTGTTCGCGACAAGGATGCAGTAATCGCTTCTATGCTGGTTTGCGAAGCTGCTGCAAGAATGAAAGCACAAGGCAAAACCTTGATGGACTTGCTGTTGGACATTTACACAAAGTACGGTTTCTACCTCGAAGGGCTAAAGTCGCTCACCAAACCCGGACAAAGCGGAATGCAGGAAATAGAGGCTATGATGGACAAGTTCAGAAGTACGCCGCCAGAGTCGATTTGTGGGGTGCAGGTTGTGATGGTTCATGATTTCCAGGCACGCAAGTCGTACGACAAAATCAGCGACCTTTGCTACGACATTACCCTGCCCAAGTCGAATGTACTGCAGTACGACCTCGCCGACGGCAGCAAGATTACAGTCCGTCCGTCTGGCACCGAACCTAAGATTAAGTTCTATATAGGTGTAAAGGGCAAGCTCGAAAATCCGAGCCAGTACGAAGCAACCGAGGAGAAACTAAAAGCAAGGATAAACGAAATAATTGAGACGATAACGAAAGGCTAAAAGGCTAACAGGCTAACAGACTTGAAGGCTAAAAGACATCGCCGTATAGCCAATTGTACAGACGCAAAATTTTGCGTCTCAACAGAAACGGGCGTTAGCCCCAAAAACGTGAAACAAGAAACGTGAAACATAGAAACTTTAAACATTGAACGTTAAACTTTTAAACTTAGAAACTAAAAAAAACTTATAGACTATGGCAAAAGATGGAAGCGGTTGCTTAGGTGCAACATTAATCGGAGGAGTAATATTCGTAATACTTCTTATTTGTGGAATTTATGTATGGCGTTCGTACAACAAGATAGTTGAAGCCGACCAGGCAGTGAAGAAGCCTTGGGCCGATGTTCAGGCAGCATACCAGAAGCGTGCCGACCTTATCCCCAACTTGGTTGAAACCGTTAAGGGTTACGCAGCACACGAGCAGGGAACTTTGACGGCTGTTATCGAAGCACGCAGCGCAGCAACATCAATCAATATTAACGCCGATGAACTTAACAACGAAACATTCGCTAAGTTCCAGGAGGCACAGGACAATGTATCGAGCACATTGAGCCGCTTGCTTGCAGTACGCGAGGCTTATCCCGAACTGAAGGCCGATGCTCACTTCACTCAGTTGATGGACCAGTTGAAAGAAATTGAAAACGAAATCGCTGCAAAGCGCGAAGTTTTCAATGCTGCAGTACAGGATTACAATGTCCTTGTGATAAAGTTCCCGAAGAACTTGGTTGCTAAGATGTTCGGTTTCGGCGAAAGGGCTTACTTCGAAGCTAGCCAGGCAGCACAGGAAGCACCGAAGGTACAGTTTTAATTGAATGGTAACCGTCATTCCGCAAAACTGAACGAACAGGCGCAGGGACGAGCCTTGTGAGTTCGTTTGTGCGGAATCTCCCTTGTGGACAATATGGTGCAAAACAGGGGATTCCGCATAGTCGAACAATATGATGCTCCCCGTTCCGTTTCGCATTATTGTTCTGCCTTGCGGAATGACATTAAAAACAAAGTAAAAGTAATAATTATGAGTAAAAACATTTTGTTATTAGCAGCCGCAGCAATGTTTATCCTGCTGTCGTGCAACAAATCAGCAGACAAAAAGGCAACAGACGAAAACGAACCGGCACAGACCGAACAAACAGCAGAAGAAAAAGGACAAGAAGTTCTTCTTGTCAAAAGCATTGAAAAAATTTATGACGGAGAATCTGCAGGTACAATCTATTTCAAGTACGACGACCAGAACCGTCTTGTCAGCCAGAAAGACGAATACGATGAATATTCGGTAACATACAGCGACAACGAAATCAAGGTCGCAACCGAAAATTCAACTACCACCTACAAGTATTCAAACGGCAAGCTGACAACCGGTTGCATCGATAACGGCGAGCAAGGCAAGATTAATATCAAGTACAACTACGAAGGGGAAAAACTTAGTTGGATGACCCGTGATTTCGGACAACTCGCCGACCCTTATTATAAAGGTGAGGACATTATATACAAATGGAAAGACGGTTGCATGACCGAATATTCAATAGTTTACAACACCAACGACATGGAAGAACCGCAATCGACTACGGAATTTGAATATACTGACATTAAAAATCCGTTTACAATCGATGTGTTTACAATCTTCTATTCCGCCCCTGCAGTTTCGTCGTTCGGAAAAGATTTGGCATCGGAATATCTTCCCTCGAAGTCGCATTTCAGTGGCCTTGTCGATGGTTGGGAAACGGAGGAGACTACTACCTTCGAATACAAAACCGACGATGCTACCGGCAGGATAACCGAGATAAAAATCAATGTCGAGAACGAAACCAATTACGACGGAGAAATCGAAAAGGATAATAGTATCCAGATTCTTAAGCTTAACTACTAGTAAATGAAGAAGATTTGTATCGCAACCATTGTGTTGGCAATGGCTATTCTTGCATCGTGCGGTGGTGCTAACAAGGAAAGCAAAACCGAAGAAACTACGACTGAAGCAACCGACAGTATAGTCGAAGAAGTTGTTGAAGAACCGTCATTCCTTGTGAAAAGCATAGAAATCAATCAGGATGGCGCCGTTGACAGCAAGGTAACCTTTGAATATGATGAGCTAGACCGACTGATAAAGACCACTACCCGCCGCAACATCGGTACCGATGACGAATGGTTGTCGGAAGCCACAGTAGTTTATGGCGACGGCATAATAACCTGCGAAGGCGCGATGAAAAAACTGGAACTCACCTTGGATGGCGACGGCTTCGTGAAAAAGTCGGAATACATTTCCGAAGGCGAAGGCTTTGTGCAGCGCTACAAGTACAAATCGGGCAAGCTGAGCGAGTGCATCGACGAAACAGACTGCGGCAACACTTATTTCTGGGATGGCGGAAATGTAAATATCGTAAAGGTTTATACTCCTGCATGCGATGGTAGTATTTCGTTCGACAGCACTTTCTACAAGTATGGCGATGTTGACCGTCCAAATATTGATGTGCTGGCGTTTGCCGATGAGTCCGGATTCCTACCAGATGCGCCTTCGGTTGCACCGAAAGGAATGGTTTCCAAGTTTATGCCAACGGAAAGCAGATACAATATCTATAGCCATGGCGATAACATGTCAACCAAAATAACCAAATATACCTACACCGTTGACGACTACCAGCGTGTAACCGACATAGAGTATAATGTAAAGGCATATTACGACGGCACCGAAGAGAATCTGGGAAATTTTACCGTGAAGGTAAATTATTGATGTTGCAAAAAATCATTTCATAAAACAATTGTAGAGATGTTGCGCGCAACATCTCTACATAATATCCATAAAAATCCTTGTACAGACGCAAAATCTTGCGTCTCAATCGATGCTACACATTTCAATCGGTGCAAATCATGGCGCGATTCTTTGAACATTGAACGTTGAACCCTTTGAACCCAGAAACGCCGAAGGCATAGAAACAGAGAAACCCAGAAACGGGCGTTAGCCCATGAAACGCCGCAGGCATATAAACCTGAAACGGGCGAAGCCCTTTAGAAACTCTCCCTAAACCTTCCCTCCTCTTCACTGAAATCTAAATCCCAAGATTCAGCCTTAATGCGTTCAATTTCGGCAAGATTCTTTTCGCAAAACAATTTATATTCATCCGATTGCGGATTCAACGGACGATGATTTGATGCGGCTGTGATTTTTTCAATCCTTGCGATTACAGATTTTGTTTGCTCAGAGAATAATGCATCACCAAAGCGTTCCCAGATGTACTGCACCGCAGTTTCGGACGGGTGCACCATGTCGACAGCGTAGAAACGATAGTCGCGCAGTTCGTCCATCATAATTTCGTAGGCAGGAAAATAACTTGTATTCTGAAATTTCGCATTCAGTTCGCTTATTGCAAGATGCAACGTTGATTTGCTAATCAGGTTCTGGCGCGCACCATCGCGCCTATGACGGATGGGACTTACAGTGAAAACAATGCGAAGTTTTGGATTGACATCTGCTATTTTTCCAATGCATTCCGTCCACGATTCAACAATTTCAGAAACATTCAGCAGTCGACGGTTGAAATGCTTTTCGGGTTGCTTGTGGCAGTTGCAGACAATTTTCCCAGTTCCGGCAAGTTCGTAAACGTAAGCTGTACCGAAAGTTACAAACATAATGTCAGCTGCTTCGATTTCTTGTTTCAGCATTTGCGAAGCAGAATTTATGTTTTCGATGCAAACATTTTTGTCAACATTCGAAAAACGACTATGAAAATCGAAACTGTTCCATGCTCCGCCCGACAAGAAAACATCCTCATCGCCATATCTCCTGTCCGAAAGTGCATTTTTTACGCTTTTGCATATCGAAAGCGGATTATAAAGTATGCCGGTTGGGTTTACCGATGTATGGATTTTTGTTGCGGCTAGCTTATTGCCAATGTTTTCGGCAAAACACGAACCGATGAATATGCACATGTTGTTGTGCGAAATACCAAATCCGAACTTCGGAATGTCTGTTATTGTACGGAATTCCATATTAGATTGTTGCAAGATAAAAGTTTTGTCCTTTGAAATAGATGACATACAGTTTGCCATTTATGTATTTGCAGCACTTGCATTTGCAATCGCTGGCAAGCGGAAATTCGCGCTCGTCTTCGACTTTGCCATCGAGGTTGTATTCAACGATTTTGCCGTAGTTGCCTTCTGAACCTTCAACGGCTGTAATTCTTTTGTCGTCAACCTTAAAGGCGTATATTGTTCTGCTCGATTCTGTGATTTTTGTTGCGCTTCCATCCTTGCCGATTTCGAAAATCGAACCCGCTGACGAAGCGTAAATCTTTCCGCCGTAGGCATAAAATTTTGGCTGCGAAACATAGGTGTAAATCGAATTCATCACATTGCCTTCGGCAGCCATATTCTCCGATTCGCGACGCGGCAGATCTATAGTTTTTTGCAAGACAAACTCACCAGATTTTTGCTTTACAAAAAGCATTAGGCTTGGTATGTTGTCGGGAGTTTGTACCCGTTCGTATTGCGATGCGCTGTTTGTGATTACAATGCTGTCGGAAAGGAAATACTGGAAATTTCCCTGTGGCACATTGGATGCAATTCCGCCCTTGTCGTCGAACAGAATCCTGAAGTCATTGCCATTATGGAAAATAGCAGCAGGAATTATCATATATCCCATAGTGTCCATCACTGGCAGTGGATATGCATACAAAGCATTAGCGTTGCTATCGCCGTAGCCGAGCAAAGCAAGTGGTTGAATCGGAGTGCTGTCGGTTAGCGGCTGACCGCTTATTTTCGACAAAAACTCAGCAAAATCGTGCGAAACCTCGTCAAAACCAATGCTGTTTATCATTCCAGAGCGAGTGTCAATTTGGTAGGCGCGAGTGCGGTCGATTATGCAAATAGCACTGTCGTTTGCGCTTGCAATCTGCGACGGATTGTTGAGCATACATTCATCGTTTTCCTGAATTTTCAGTTCAGTAGGTTCTGGTGTACTGCAAGCTACAAGGAAAAATGCGAGCGAGAATATTATTATTTTCGATTTCATGACGTTATGTTGATTTCTTGTGATGCAAAGGTATTACATATTTCTATAATGAAAAAAGAAATGAATGGTATCATTTCTTTTTTCATCCTCGTCCAATATTATGCCGTTAGCATTTGTCTGGCAAATCAATTTTCATCAGTTGCTTCAAGCAAATAATCGCTTGCATTTGCACGAAGTTTCAACTGATGACAATTTGTCGCCGTTTCATTTCCTTCCTCCTTTAGACGTTGCTTTAGCTTATTCCAGTATTTTCTTGCAGTTAACGCATCCTTACTATCTGTCAAAACACTACATACATCCACTATCGAGAAATACCATTTTTCTTTCTAGTAGTCACAAACAGTACGGACTTTACGCTGTTCAAACAGCTGCAATACTTCCCTTTGCGTCATATATCTGCCTTAATTTTCTATTCGGCTTCCAATTCAATATCATTGACATTGTCGGGTAAATCCATACCAAACTTGATGGTAATTCGGTTCTTGTCGGGACTAGCTTCGTCGGTAGCAAGAAATGTCAGCTTGTCTGACGGAATACCTTGACCGATAAAGTATTCCCTCAAGTTCTTCTCGCGCATGCTATTCATCATCTTATACATACCTTCGATTTCCGAATTAGAATATAACTTCATTGCAGCTTCGGTTGTATTTCTAACATTTGCCCTATTCTTAGCGTATTCTATTAGCCTCGGATCCTTGTCTTTTATCGCTTGAATTGCCTTGTATTCCTCAACGGTAAGATCCTCACGATTCTTATCATTTGCTTCAAGGAAATAATCCAGTTTCAATCTGAAAAGTGCAATCTGATTCAAATTGGTAGTCTTGTCAAGCGACTGAGTTATTGACATTTTTACATCAGGCTTACTAGAGATTATGTCTTTCAGTTCTTCCGATAATTTGTTAAGCTGCTGATAATTCTCAACTGTAAGACTACGGTCGGTAATGTCCATGTACATATCCCTGAAGTTATCTACACCACCTTCCTTCTTGAATGCATCAAACGGGCTTGTGGCAATCTTCACCATAAGGTTGCAGAAAGTCTTCCATATAATCTTTCCAATCTTGAACGACGGGTCGTCGATGTTGCCAGTTACAGGCAGATCGATTGATATCTTTTTATTCCTGTCGGACAAAATGTACAGACCAGCCTTCAACGGGATGTTGCCGTACTCTGCCTTCACATCCTTGCGCTTCTTTTCAATAGTGCAGTTGAGAATGTTTAGTTCGTTGGAGCTATTAAGGTAATTGTTCGTGATTGTGCTTATACTCGACAAAGAAAGGATACCATCGCTGATTGGGTACGCCGTATAGTGTACGCAATATGGCGACATGTCCTTCAACTTTATGTTTTTTAGGAAAATATTGAGCTTCATGTTCGAGAAATTGGATAAAGAGCCGTCGAACGAGCCTTTCAGTTCGCCCTTGTCGCCGACCTGTGCTTTCAGCTTTGCGTCGAACTGCGATACAAGGTTCAGGTTGTTGGCACTTACATTGATGTTTGTTATTGGTAGTACAAACTTCTCAAGCAAGGAGTTGTCGGTATATACTATGCTGGAGTTATCAAGAGTGAACTTCTTGATTGTCAAATTCATATCACCACTACTTGACTCTGCTTTGTCCTCTTCTTCATCGGCGCTGTCTTCAATTAAAAGCTTGTCGATGTTGTCGTGCAGAGTGTCGTAGATAATGTATTCGGTCTTTATTCCGTCGATGAGTATCTCGTTGAATGCAAAGAGGTTCTTTTCTGTGTCAATCTTATCGATTCCAACTTTTATCTTGTTGGCTGTGATGACATCATTTTCTTCCAAATCCTTCAGTACGATATCGTTGATTTCAACGTCACCACTTGCAATAATGTTCATTATATGCTCGGTCGAGCCCTTGACAGAAATCTTAGATGTGAGTTTGCCATCGAACGATGAAACATTCATGCTTTCCTTGAGATACGGGAAAACAGGTGCCAGCGAGAAGTCCTCGAGGTCGATGTCGAGGTCGTATTTGCCGTTTTCCATTCCGTATGCCACCTGCAGACCAAGTCTTCCGCCTTCGGCAAAGTCGAGGTTGATACCAACGTCGGTATCTTCGCCGCTGAAGTAGATATGCGGAATTTCGAGCTGCAAGTTGCCCATATCAAACTGACTGCCTATTGCAACATCGCGATAGTCAACTTCACCACCCTTCAGGGTAATGTCGTTCAGATTGATAATCCAGTTGGTGCTATCTTCTTCCTCGGGTTCTTCCTCGTCGGATGCATAGAAGTCGATAAGACTGTCGAAGTTGAACGCATCACCGTCCTGAATAATCACTGCCTTGGGGTTGATAAGGGTTATCTCGTTGAGCTTAACCTCGTTGCTGATGAGCTTGAACGGATTTATCTTCACGATAAGCGTGTCAAACGAGCAGAACTCGTCCTTGTCGTTCAGTTCCATCATTGTCAGTCCCATAATTTTCACCTTGCCGACAAACAGATTGGTTCTTATCTTCTCGACCGTCACTGTACGTCCGCAAAGTTCCTTGCAGTGGTTGTTGATGTAACTCTTTGCAATAGGTCCTGCAGCGAAGTTTACAATTATGAGCAGTATCAGGATCACTCCAATGATAATGCACGGAATTTTTATGGCTTTCTTTACACCAGGTTTCATCGTATTATCAATTAATTATTTTTCCATTATCTTGCCGATAGCGTTGTCGTACAATTCCTTGGCATCCTTAATGAAGCCGAACGACTCGTCGTCGATTCTGAGTTCGCCCTTGGTAACGTGACCGAGCAGCGAGAACGGAATCTTTTCCTTCATCATGAAGTCAACGAATTCGTCTTCCTGGTCTTCGTTCATCGAAACAACAACCCTACCCTGCGATTCGCCGAACAGGAATGCATCGGTACGGAATTCGCTAGCAGTTGTGATATCGAAACCAAGGTTGTTAGGCATTGCCGCTTCGAGAAGGGTGATGTACAGACCGCCGTCAGAAACGTCGTGCATCGACTTTACAAGTTTCTTTGCTGCAAGAACCTGCAACAGTTTCGAGAGCTTCACTTCGAAATCAAGGTCAAACTTCGGTGCTGGCGACTTCTTAACCCTATGATAAGAATATAGGTATTCGGAGCAGTTGATATCGTCTGCGCTTTCACCTATCAAATATATTACGTCGCCCTTCTTGTCGAAGCACAGCGGAGTGTGGTTTGCCTTGTCGGGCAAAATACCGAGCATACCGATTACTGGAGTCGGGTCAACAGGTTCGGTCTTGCCAGCGATTGTGGTCTGGTTGTAGAACGATACGTTACCGCCAGTAACTGGAGTGTCGAAAGCACGGCAAGCTTCGCCCATACCCTTTATTGACATTACAAACTGCCAGTATGCCTGTGGATTGTAAGGTGAACCGAAGTTCATGCAGTCGGTGATTGCCACTGGCTTTGCACCTGTGCAGGCAATGTTGCGAGCTGCTTCGGCAACTGCTATTGCTGTACCCTTTTCTGGGTCAGCCTTCACGTAACGGCTGTTGCAGTCGGTTGTGAGTGCAAGAGCAGTATTGGTACCCTTTACGTTTACCATACCAGCATCCGACGGCTTGTTGGTGGACATGTTCACTGTACGAACCATCGAGTCGTACTGTTCGTAAACCCAGCGCTTCGAAGCTATGTTCGGATGTCCTGTAAGGAATGTTGCAACATCGTGCAAATCAACATCTTCTTCTGGAATTGAATTTATGTCGAAGTGCTTGTAGTCCTTCATGAATTCAGGCTCAACATACTCGCGTTCGTAAACTGGAGCGCCACCGCCAAGAACAAGGCTTTCGGCAGGAACTTCGGCAACAACTTCGCCCTTGTAGGAGAAGATGAGCTTGTCTTCGTCGATAACTTCGCCGATACGTGCGCAGTTGAGGTCCCACTTTGCAAATATTTCTTCAACAATATGTTCCTTGCCCTTCTTTATGCAGACAAGCATACGTTCCTGCGATTCCGAAAGCAGAATTTCCCATGCTTCCATGTTGTTCTGGCGCAGAGGAACAAGCGAAAGGTCGATGTTCATACCGCTTTCGCCCTTTGCCGACATTTCGGAGGTCGAGCAGATGATACCAGCGGCACCCATGTCCTGCATACCTACTATTGCATCGGTCTTTGCAAGTTCCAACGAAGCTTCGAGCAAAAGTTTTTCCTGGAACGGGTCGCCAACCTGGATTGATGGGATGTCATCGGCAGAATCTTCGGTGAGGTCGGCAGATGCGAATGTAGCACCATGAATACCGTCCTTGCCAGTTGAAGAACCAACGATGTATATTGGATTGCCCTTGCCCTTTGCGATTGCCGAAATCATGTCGTTCTTGTCCATGATACCTACCGACATTGCATTTACAAGCGGGTTGGTGTTGTACGATTCGTCGAAATTGACTTCACCGCCAAGAACCGGAACACCGAAAGCGTTGCCATAGTCACCGATTCCCTTAACGACACGGCGGAGCAACCACTTTGTATGTTCGTTTTGGATATTACCGAAACGCAGCGAGTTGAGCTGAGCAACTGGACGGGCACCCATTGTGAAAATGTCGCGGTTGATACCGCCAACGCCTGTTGCAGCACCCTGATAAGGTTCTACTGCCGACGGGTGGTTGTGCGATTCAATCTTAAAAGCACAAGCGAGTCCGTTGCCTATATCGACCAAACCTGCGTTTTCTTCACCAGCACCAGTAAGCAAGCAACCGCCTTTGCGTGGCAAAGTCTTAATCCAGCGGATTGAGTTCTTGTACGAGGCATGTTCGCTCCACATTACGGAGTAGATGCTCAGTTCGGTGTAGTTCGGTGTCCTGCCAAGCAGTTGTTTTATCTTTTCAAATTCTTCTTCGTTGAGACCTAATGTTTTAGCATCCGAAAATTCTATGTTTTCCTTCGACATGGTATATGTTTTTTTTGTTATCAAATAAGCCACAAAGTTAAGATTAATTTTGTGTGTTTTTGTTTGAATGAAGATTTTTTTTGAACAAAATTTAAGGCACTACTTAACTTTGCCCTTGCCCTCAATTACAATATTTCCGCCATTATTGACAATACCGTTCTTGGATTTTGCAAACACCTGTGCACCATCACCAACTATGAGTGTACCATTTACAATAAGCTTCGATGACCTGTCAATTTTCAGTTTCGACTTTGGCTCCAAGCGATATACGCTGCCCTCCTCGATAACAATGCTACTCATATCTTCCACACTCACCACACTGCCTCTCTCCTGCACAAACTCAGCCCCACGCTCACAGATAAGCGATGTTGGCGGAGCAAAAAGATTGGTTATGCTATCGCGCATTGGCTGCGCAACAGTAAGGTTCTGCGTTAAGGTTATGGACTTTTTCGGAGCAAGCCTAGCCTTTTCCTTAAGCGATATACGGCCTGTCCAAATCGCATCGCTAGTGATGTCGTAATCGTCCCAGCGCACGTCTATACGATAACGGCCATTGTCGAGCGGAGTAATTTCTATGCCAAGTCCGGTAAGATATGTAGTCTGCGTATTGCGCGAAAGATGAGCCGTATACTGGCACTTACCCGTTGTCATCGAATTGTAGAATGTCTTGACATTACAGGTACTTGGATTGGTCCCCATATTAAGCCGAGTATGCATACAAAACATATCACGGGTATCGCCATTCCCTACAAGACTATCAATGGACATTCCATTGATATTTTTACGCGAAATCCACTTTTCGTAAGCACTTGTTATAAATGACACATCGTCTGGCACATCATAGTGAGTTTCCATATCATGAGTACCGCAAAACGGATTTTGCTCGCCCCTAACAGAATAATAATCATGCAACGACCAAGATATGCACCTCATATTGTAGGCTGTATCGGCACGAAGCCTCTTATAATTCCAATATCCTTCGGCTGGAATAACCCTCAAATTGTCGCGGTCGTTAGTTGTATAAACTTCCTGATCCTTGCCGCTGAGCACATCTCGGCCTACCTGATAGTAGGCATATACACCCGCCACATGCTGAGGTCGGCATTCGCTCTCGTTGGCATACTGCAGGAAATCCAATTTGCCATTCCTGCCCGACTGATGATTTTCTATCCAGATGTACTGGTTAGACGACTTATCACTATCTTTATATGGAAGTTTTATCCGCACAGCATCACCGTATGTCACAAAGTCACGAAGTATAAAAGTTTGAGGGCCATCTGACTTTGATATGTCGGCATTTATAAGCCTATCATTCGCATCACGTGCCACAATCCACCAACCATTTGAATTTCTGTTGCTTTCATGAAGCCAATGCATTCGCCACCGCTCATACCCATTGCACGACACCAAAGCAGAACCAGCCCCTCCCATAAGACCATACCCCCCTTGAATTGGTAAAAAAGGCATGTACTCTGATGAATGCCTATGATTACCGCCTGAAGTATGAAATGAATTTGGTCCAAAAAAGGAATGAGATATTTCGTGTTGCACTATACCGGTGGGATTCTGCGAGACATCGTTTGTACCAACACATTGGGCTGTACCTATCCCCGAAAACGTATAATACGAACCGTTTATCAGCAGTTTCTGTCCACTCAACAATGATGTCGAAAAGTAACCGCTACCAGCATTGTCCCCTCCATATTCCCTAGTTATGTTACGAAAGAAAAATTGTATGAAACCTATTTTCCCCGATCCATTTACATCATAATACGAAATATCATTGTGCCCGTACATGGTTTGTAAACCGCCCTGCTCGTTGATGAAACCGATGGCAGCTTTCTCTATATTGCTTTCGTTGAAACTTCCCAATTTCAACACTCGGCTCTCCTTTATATTCACAATGACAAAATCGCCAGTAATCTGCAGTTCATCAAACGACGACTCTCCATATAGCCTTGTAATACAACCATAAAGATGTTTTGCATTGTAAACGGTATCCATCAGTCGCAACAAATAGTCGGGAGGATTCTGGTTAATGCTCTCCAACAATACCGTATTCCAATGGTGCACCTTAGCGAAAGGCTTTTCGCGTTCGGGATTTACATCATATATAATGTTGACGAAAAAATTTAGCATTCTGATTTCACCGCGTGGCTTCATTCTCCACCCGTCCCAACTGTTTTTCTGCGCCACCAAAGCAACAGCAAACAGTACCAACAAAAACGACAGCAAAATCTTTTTTAGCCTCATAATCAATATGCAGCAAAACTTTCTTCATCAAGCCAAGTCTTCTGCGCACGCATAACCTGCTCAATTACATCACGTACACAGCCCTCGCCACCTTTCCTGTCGGAAACATATAAAGCAATTTCCTTTATCTCATCGGCAGCATCAACAGGACAACAAGGCAATCCCACCATTTTCATTATCTGAAAATCGGGAATATCATCGCCCATGTAAAGGATTTCCTCGTTTTTAAGATTGTACTTTTTCTTCAGGTTTTCAAGGTCTTCGGTTTTCCACACGCTACCCATTATCACATCCTCTACGCCAAGATTCTTGTAGCGAATCATTGTCTTTTCACAAAAACCGCCCGAAATTATTGCAACTACAAGTCCTTTACGCACAGCGCATTTAATTGCGAAACCATCCTTCACGCTTGTTGTGCGTTGCAAATATCCCACCTCGTTTATATTTACGGTCGATGAAGACAAAACTCCATCTATATCAAAGACAACCGCCTTTATTTTCGATAATATTTCCTTGAAATTCAAGGTTTCCAAATCTCTATTCATTTGCAATATGTTTTTAAGATGCTTTCGCTCATAATCTTGTAAATTTCGGCAAGTTTCTCATCCGACGAAAGCATATCTATATGTGATTCTACAACTTTTCTATCTCCACGCACAGCAGGTCCCGTCTGCGAGGAATATGCATCGCCATTAATAATCTTCGCAAAGCTTTGACGCAGAAGCGGATTCAATATACTTATAGGTATGTTGTTTTCCTGCAATAGTTTTTGCCCAAGGAATACACTATGATTCATAAAGTTAGACACAAAGACGCCTGCAATATGCAATATTTTACGCTGCTCGAATGTAAGTTCGTAAACAAGAGAACTGATTTTTTCAGCAAAACAGCGCACATAGTGGTATGTATCGGCATTAGATGCCTCAATGCAAATAGGTATTGATGTAAAATCCTCTATTTCTACTTCACGCGAAAATGTCTGGAAAGGATACATTACAGCAGCGTTCTTCGCATCGAAAATCTCTTTAGGCAAACTTCCAGATGTATGTATCAATATCGCATCGCTTGGCAAAGCTATTTGCTGCGCTACCGATTGGTTTGCCGTGTCCGACATCATAAACAAATAAGCATCGGAATTTTGTGACAACAGCTGAAGCTTGTCGGTAAAATATGCGCCAACCTCATCGGCAAGGTCCTTTCCCGTCACACTATTCCTGCTGAACACGCAGTCAATCGCCACTCCTTCAGCATAAAGCTTCCGTGCGAGATGGTAGGCTACATTGCCCGAACCTAATACCGATATTCTTTTTATCATAACCGATGTTATATTTTCAAGCGCAAAGATATGAAAATTAGCTACGCTGATTTAAAAATTCAAGGATTTAATGATTTAAAGATTCATAGGTTCAATAATTGTAACAACGCAATGCTGTATTTGGTTCAAAATTTCACAATCGTAAATCGTAATTCCAAAGTCGTAAATAAGTTTTACTTTTGCACCAAATTTCTTAATCATGACCAAGTTGCACGAACTGTTCTGGACATTCTTCAAGATAGGCGCTTTCACAATAGGGGGCGGCTACGCGATGATTCCGCTTATGGAACAGGAAATCGTAGACAAACGCAAATGGTTGAATAAGGAAGAATTTATGGACACCATGTCGCTTGCCCAGTCGATGCCAGGAGTTTTTGCGGTGAATATGGCGACAAATGTAGGTTACCGCACTCGCGGATTTGTCGGTGCTTTTACGGCAATAATGGGCAATGTACTTATGCCAATATTATTGATTCTTGTACTCGCAATTTTTTTCCGTCAGTTTAGCGACAACCCCGTGGTCGAAAGCATTTTCAAAGGCATAAGACCAGCAGTGGTGGCCCTCATTGCCGCACCAGTGTTCAACATGGCAAAGACTGCAAAAATATCATGGAGCAACTTTTGGATTCCAGTAGCTGCCACTTTGCTGATATGTCTTCTGGGCGTATCGCCAGTGATAATAATACTCGTAGCAGGACTTGGCGGATTCATTTATGGTAAAATCAAGGGCAGAAAGGAGGCAAAGAAATGATTTTCTGGCAACTTTTCTACACTTTTCTAAAAATTGGCATCTTTACCTTTGGTGGAGGCTATGCTATGGTGGCTCTAATTCAGAATGAAGTTGTAGTCGAAAACCAATGGCTGACTTCACAGGAATTTACAGATGTGCTTGCAATCAGTCAGGCTTCGCCCGGACCACTCGGCATAAATACTGCGACCTACACGGGCTATACCGCGGTTGTAAATGCAGGTTATCCAGAATATATGGGCGTGCTTGGAGCATTTTTAGCATCATTTTCGGTAATTTTGCTTCCTTTCCTGCTGATGCTGATTATAACAAAGGTGCTTCTGAAACACAAAGACAACCCGACTTTAGCCAATATTTTCCTGATTTTGCGTAAGGTTGTAGTGGGATTAATCGCTGCATCTGCATTACTTCTGGCTTCCACCGAAAATTTTGGCTCGCCAACCGAATCGACATTTAGGTTTGTAATCAGCATACTGATATTCATTGGCGTATTCGTTGCCTCATACAAATTCAAGAAAAGCCCGATTCTGCTGATTTTAGTCAGTGGAATTATAGGTTTTCTAGTATATGGACTGCCAGATGTTGTTTAACTTCGTTGAGGACTACGCCGTTCTGGTTTCTAAGCTTAAAACACAAGCAGGAGGTGTTTGCTCCCCCCCCATCTTTAAGGCCATTAAGGCCTATAAAGACCTTATGGCATGATGGGGGGCAAAAAACACAACCGCCTGCTATACAATATTCCATCCCAAAAACTAGAAATTTAGAAACCAGAAACATAAGACAAACTTCATTTTTTTCATTTTTTTGAGAAAAACTTGCGATTTTTATTGTAATTTCGCACCATAATTTTAAACCTAAAAAAAACTTATATGAGCGGTCTATTTGGAGTCGTTTCGAGAGAAGCCTGTATTACAGACCTTTTCTACGGAACAGACTATCATTCCCACATGGGAACAAAGCGTGCTGGTATTAGCACCGTAGAGGAAAGCGGTAAATTCCACCGTAACATTCACAGCATCCAGAACTCCTACTTCAGGACAAAGTTCACCGACGACCTATATGAAATGAAAGGCAACCTCGGCATAGGAGTAATCAGTGACACCGAATCACAGCCAATAGTTGTGAATTCTCACCTTGGTCGTTTTGCTATCGTCACTGTATCGAAAATCAACAACATCCCCGAGTTGGAGCAGAAATGCCTGTCGATGAGCCAACAGTTCACCGAAATGAGCATGGGAACAACCAACCCCACCGAACTCGTTGCACTGCTAATCACTCAGGGTAAGGACTTCACCGATGGCATACAGAATGTATACCGCCACATAAAGGGAAGCTGCAGCATGTTGATACTTACCCCCGATGGTGTTATCGCAGCACGTGACCTATATGGTCGTACTCCGCTCGTCATCGGTCGCAAGGGTTCAAGCTACGCCATCGCATCGGAAAGCCATAGCTACCTGAACCTCGACTACAACACCACCCGCTTCATTGGTCCAGGCGAAATAGTAAAGGTTACACCCAACGGAATTGAACAGATGCTCGCACCAAACAACAAGATGCAGATTTGCTCGTTCCTGTGGATATACTACGGTTTCCCATGCGTAGAATACGAAGGCATCAACGCTGAGGAAGTTCGCTACAAACTTGGCGAAGCTATGGGCAAAAAGGACGACATAAAGGCTGATTTCGTATCGGCAATTCCTGATTCAGGAATAGGCATGGCTCTTGGTTATGCTACTGGTGCCGGCATACCTTACAAGCGTGGCGTTGCAAAATATACTCCTACTTGGTCGCGCAGCTTCATGCCTGTAAACCAAGAGACAAGAAACCTAGTCGCTAAAATGAAACTCATTCCTAACCGCAAGATTCTCGAAGGCAAGGAAGCTGTTTTCTGTGACGACTCAATAGTTCGTGGAACGCAACTTCGCGACAACGTTAAGATGTTGTACGACTGCGGCGTTAAGCGCGTACATGTTCGCATAAGCTGTCCGCCACTGGTTCACGGATGCGAATTTCTGAACTTCTCGGCATCGAAGACCGACATGGAACTCATAGCACGCCGCTGCATCGAGGAACTCGAAGGCGGACATATTCGCAACCTCGAAGCCTACAAGGATGAAACTACTCCGCAATACGCAAAGATGGTCGAAATGATTCGTCAGCGCGTTGGTGTTGATACATTAAAGTTCAACAGCTTGCAGACCGTTTGCGATGCAGTGGGACTTCCACGCGAGCAACTCTGCCTGCATTGCTTCGATGGTGCATCATACGGATTTTAAAATA
>JBGUHW010000172.1:0-10095 GCA_045112395.1 Bacteroidales bacterium | reverse complement strand
ACAATGCGACTTGGTGCATATCCGTGCTTGCTGACAAAAGATTCGAAGGCTTATGAAGCATACGGAAGTGCAGAAATAGAAGAACGCCATCGCCATCGCTACGAGTTCAACAGCTCGTACAAAGAGATGTTTGAGGCGGCTGGAATGGTTGCTACCGGTATTAATCCGCAGACAAACCTTGTGGAAATCGTTGAAATTCCGAAAAATAAGTGGTTTGTCGGTGTGCAGTTCCATCCGGAATACAAGAGCACTGTAATAAATCCTCACCCGTTATTTGTAAGTTTTGTAAAAGCAACTATTGATAATAAGAAGTAATATATGGATAAAAACACAATCATTGGGCTTGTAATCATAAGCGTTCTGCTGATTGGCTATATGTTCCTCTCTCGCCCAAGCAAGGAGGAAATTGCTGAGCGTCAGCGCATACAGGATTCCATAGCCCATGAACAAATGGTAAAGGAAGAAGAAGCCAAAGTGGCTGCCGAGCTGCTGAAAGCCGAAGCAGAAAAAGCGGAGCAGGAAGCAGCTGAAATGGCAGATTCTTTGAGTCCGGAACAATTGGATTCAATAAAAAATGTAAAGCTACGCAACGATTATGGAATTTTCGCGAAATCGGTAACTGGAGAAAACAACTATACAGTTGTCGAGAACAACAAAATGATAATCAAGTTTCTGAACAAAGGTGGAAAAATCTATTCAGTAGAACTGAAAGACTATAAGACTTTCAATCAGGAACCTCTTGTGCTGTTTGAAAATGACGAAAATTCCACCTTTGGTATAGTGCTGACAGTAAATGGAAAGCCGTTGGTAACAAACAACATGTATTTCGAACCAATGCTTGCAGGCGGAAAAACTCCTGCTACCGATACCATCAAGGTCGGCAACGAGGATTTGAATTTCGTAATGCGTCTGACTGCCGATGCTGGCAAATACATTGAATATAACTACACTATTCATCCGGATGACTACATGCTCGACTTCAACCTGAATATTGTTGGTTTGAAGGACGAAATCAAGGACAACACAAGTACAAAGATGCAGTGGTACGTAGATGTGTTTGCGCTCGAAAGAGGTCGCGACTGGGAATCCAACAACACGACAGTGTTTATGCGCATGTCGGACGAGGAAATAGAAAACCTCAACGAAATGAAGGATGCCGACAACTACGAAACCAAAGGAAGTGCGCAATGGATAGCATACAAGCAACAGTTCTTCTCCTCCATCCTGATTTCGAAGGACAATTCGTTTGGCGATCCAAAGATTTCGTTGGTAAAGCTTGACGAAAAAGAACATCCAAAGACATTGAAGACTTTTAAGTCGGACGTCTTCCTTGAAATTCCTGACGAACAAAAAATTTCAAAGGAATTTAGCTTCTATTTCGGCCCTAACAAGTATTCGTTGCTCAAGGACTACGACATGGCAATGGAAAAGGTAATTCCGCTTGGATGGGGAATTTTCGGCTGGGTAAACAAGTACGCGATTATTCCTATGTTCAATCTGCTTGGTCGTGGAATAGCAAACTATGGTATTATAATCCTGCTTATGACAATCATAATCAAGATTGTGCTTTTCCCGTTGACCTACAAGTCGTACATGTCGACTGCTAAGATGCGCGTACTAAAGCCACAGCTTGATGAAATCGCTGCAAAGTATCCGAAAGGCAAGGAAATGGAACGTCAGCAGGCACAGATGAGCCTCTACCAGAAGGCAGGCGTAAGTCCGATGGGCGGATGTTTGCCTTTGTTGCTCCAGTTCCCAATACTTATTGCAATGTTCCGCTTCTTCCCTGCCTCAATAGAATTGCGTCAGCAGTCATTCCTTTGGGCATCAGACCTTTCATCGTATGATGCGATATTGGAATGGAGCACCAACATTCCTATAATTTCTTCGCTTTATGGTAACCATGTCAGCCTTTTCGCATTGCTGATGGCAATTTCGATGTTTGTTCAGCAAAAGATGACAAGCAGCCAGAATCCTAGCAACTCAATGCCGGGCATGAAGATTATGATGTGGATGATGCCAATACTTATGTTGTTGTGGTTCAACAAGTATTCGTCAGGATTGAGCTACTACTACCTGCTTGCAAACTTGTTCAGTATCTTGCAGACATGGATAATCCAGCGCTTCGTTGTAAACGAGGAAAAACTTCTTGCACAGATGGAAGCCAATAAGAACAAGCCGAAAAAGAAATCGAAATGGATGCAACGCCTCGAAGAAGCCTCGAAAAGACAGCAGGAAGAAATGAGGAAAAACCAGAAAAGAAAATAATAACATGTTTAGTAAGTAAGGAAAAGGCATCGGCGCAAGTCGGTGTCTTTTTTTTGTTTCTGGTTTCTGAGTTTCTAGTTTGGTTTTTGTTTTCTAGTTTCCTGAAAGTGACGTTATAGCAATAGGCTTTGGATGCCGTGCATTATTCTTCGCAATACATATAGTACATTTCGGCAGCATCACGCGACTTGCCAGTAGCAGCTCTGCGCCAGTAGAAACATGACTTTTCGAGAGATGCACGATTGTACCAGCACATTCCCATAAGGTAATTCAGTCGGGCATCATCTGGTGTAATGTCGAGTGCCATCGAGAAATCGTATGATGCCAAATCCCACATTTCGTATTCGTAATACAATTCTCCACGCATCTTAAAATATTCGCTGCTGGATGGATTTTGGCTAATAAGCTGAGAAATCTCAACAAGAGCATCGTCCTTATATTCCGCTGATAAAGCCAATTGTGCGTCAATATAAAGCGCTTTTTCGTTGTCGGGGAAGCATTGCAGGTAACGGCCAGTATATCGTCTTGCTTCCAAATATTTCTTCTGGTGCATGCAAACATCGGCAAAGTCGAGAAGATTTTCGGCATTGTAGCGATCTGTAGCAAGCAACAATTTGCCTGTTTCGTAGGCTGATGCAAAGTTTCCCGAAGCTTTCTGTATGGCAAAACGCAGAGCAACAATTTCTTTGTCCTTCGAATTTGCAAGTTCGAGATATTTCATTGCTTGCGAATATTTTTCCATGCCATAATATGCCTTGGCATACAAATAGTTGCGTTTTGCAGGCTTAGTATTGGACATTGCATCAAGTATCTCGATTGCATAGTCGTAATGCTGTTGCGAGATATTGTATTCCACATCGGCAAACGCTTCATCAGACTTTGAATAACGAGGTGTTTCCCAAAATTCACGCCATTCGGGAGTGCGGTTGATGCTTTCGAATTCCTTGCATCTGATTATCTGCGAATATGTTCTTGAATTCTTGCCAGAGAGATGTTTTCCCAGGTATTCAACAGCTTCATCGGAGAAACCCATGCCAGCATAAATTCTCGACATTCTAAACTGAGCCTCAGTTGGATTAACACCTTCCAGTTTGCGCGAAACTTCAAGTGCTTGCGAGTATTGTTCTTTAGCTATCAAATAGTCGGCTAGGCAAAGTAAAAACTCCTCGGCATCCTCGTGGCTTTGCCATATAGCTACTGCCGAATCGGTTTCGCCATGCAGCATGAAATTCTGTGCACGAAAATAATCACGCTGGAGATCGTCAATCTGCGCATTGCAACTAATGGCAAACAAAAGCAACAGGGTAATATGTACGAACTTCTCTCCCATCAGTCGTGATTTGGAACAATATTATCGGCATGGAACACATGTATGAAACCTTTCAGGTGGCGAGCTTCTAGTCCTGTTAACCTTTGCTCGTAAACCTCGCAGATGTAGAAATAAACGCCAGGAACAACTATCTTGCCTGTCATTCTGTTTCGTCCATCCCACATTATGTCGGGATCGTTAGTCTCGAACATCACCTGTCCCCAGCGGTTAAGTATCGTCATTTCAACCTTTTCCACAAACTTATATTCGCCAATAGGATGATAGAAGTCGTTTATGTCATCGCCATCGGGCGAAAAGACATTGGGAAGGTCGTAGTAGGAACATTCGTCAATACAAGCAACAGTCGAGTTTTCACTGACATTTCCGTATGAATCAGAAGCGTTTATGTAGTAGCATCCAGCCATCCTATCGTCGGGATAATGCTTGAATTCAGTAATGTCGGAATTGAAAACTGACAACACCTGATATTCTCCATCAAGAACCGGCGTGTAGTACAATGTGTAGGTGGCAACATCGTAGTTGCACGAATCAGGCAACGACCATCTGATCAAGTTGTAGGTTGAATCGCAAACCGATGTCACTGAAATTTCTGGTCGACAAGGAGCAATAGTATCCACGGAAAACTTGCATACTTGTTGCGATAGATTCTCGAGCGGTTCGGGATATCCTGAAAGCGTATAACGACCATAAGATTTCACATAGTAGCAGTATTCATGACCATTTTCTACTTGGTCGTCAATTATGGATTTTTCAATGGTAGAACCAATAAGGTTGTAGGTGTCGGTAACAGAATCGTACCTGTAGTATTCATAGTTGTAGTTTGTCCATGGAACATTGTTCCTCAACCTTATCTTGACTGAATTTTCCTGCTGCGTCAAGTCGACGAATACTGAAGAAGCGAAACTCGGTGTTCCAACCAGAACGCTTTGCCCATTTGCCGTTCCATAAAATTCAATCTTATAAGTATATGGATGATCTACTGTGTTGATATTGTAGTCGGTGTATTCGAGATTGTCTATTCCGTCAATTTCTGCAATTTGAGAAAAATTGTCGCCTAGGAAACCTGTCGAACGGAAAAGCACATATTTGTATGGCGCTGACGTTTCTGCAAGTTCTGCTTCGTCTGGCTTCACCCATGCTACGTAAACGCTTCCTGTCGCCCTGTCGGTTGACAAAACGCTAACATTTGTCATCGTAGGAAGACCTTTAGGCAACGAAGAGCAAACTTCTTCCGATGCATAACTCTCTGCCCCATCGGGGAATACAGCACAAACAATATAGCAGTATTCATGTCCCTGTGCAATATCCCTGTCGATATACGAAGAATTTGTTCTGCCATCGACAAAAGCTACATTTTCATATCCTGTGCTTGCTGGCACGCCCGTCTGGCAAAAGTCATGGACAAAACCAGATGGCATAATCTTTCTGTAAATATTATATCCGATAACATTGCTACATACCGATTGCGTCCACGATAAAGTTATTTCTTGGAAAGATGGTGTCGCCTGTAAATTTTCAACTGCTGGTCCTACAACCGTTATATATATGCTTTTCAAGTCGACAAGATTGACCAGCGGGTTCATGTCCTGAGCCTTGATATTCAGAATGTACGGCTGTTTCCTGACAACATTGCAGCTTGTGTGCCACTCAAACATTCCCTTTGCGAAGCCAGCCTGCGAAGCAGTCTGCTCAAAATGTGCAGGAGCATCGTCGCTTGCGACAAAAGGAGCTCCGTATGCCGAAAGTATAATGGAATCCCCATTTGTATCCGTTGCTTTGACTTCAAACTCCAGAAGTTTTCCCGCCTCGATGCAAATGCTGTCGTTATTTCCATATACAGGATCTAGGGATGTGAGGTCAATCTGAGGAATTGTATTCCCGCTGTCGAAGACTTCAATCTGCATGTCACGGATTATTTCTCCAATCTTTACTCCATCGCGCCATTCTTCTATAAGCATCGCGACATTGTATACTCCCACATATATCGGCGTATTCCAAATGAGGTCACCTGTAAATTCATCTACTCTTATATAGTTTGAAGCTGCAGGATACGAATAGTTGGGAATTGGCACGCCGTTTTCTTCGCGACATGGTGTTATCTTGTACGAAAGGCTGTCGCCGTCGGGATCGTAAGCACCCGGATTGTGTACGAACACCTGTCCCACTGCCGCCTTATCCACAGGAGGTTGCGTGAGTATCGGCGTGTTGTTTAAGCCAAGCGACGGGTCGATTATCATTGTCGTTGAGATGGCAAAAAGCGTATTCACCGAATTGGGGATATTGGTGACATTGGCGTTTCTGTTCGGATCTTCAACTGTTATGCAGAATATGCCAGGACCGCCGTATGTGTGCCGTCCTACATATTTGTTGCGCTTATAGTAGTCGGGAAGTATAACTTCTTCGCAACGAGGAAGTATAGAAGTTGTATTGTCGCCCCATGCAATCTCAAGGTCGGGGCGGTCTGCCGTCCAGCCTGGACCCGTGGCCGTGTATGTGATTATTGTCACCTCGTAGGTCAGTGCCGAAATCTGCCTATATGTTATCTCTCCTGCCCTGTTGTGCGTAGCAAGTGCCTCGCACGGCAAGAGCAAGATAGCGACAAGCAAAGTTGCCGCAACGAGCATATTTCGGCAAAGAACCCTAATCGACATATTTTAGTAGTTGAAGCCACCGAGTTTAACTATATCGGTACGAGGATTTACGCACATTACCGGAATCTTCTTGCTTAATTCAATATTGCGCGGACGCTTGATGCTTGTGAATGCCTTCTTGTAGTTTTCAGACATATAGAGCACCAAGTCTGGCGAGATACCACGCATATAGTCGTAAATGTTGTCGTAGAAATCATCTTCGGGAACACCTTCGACATCGAATTCTATGGCATTGTCGGCAAACAATGTGGTAGCAAATGCAAGGTTGCTGTTGATCTCTGCCTGACGGTTTGCGTTGCTAGTCTTCGGATATACAACATACACATGGCTTTCGAAGATAAGGTTCAAGTATTTTGCCCACATGAATTTTGCACGCGATTTCTTGTCCCAGTCGATAGGAATACAAATGCGGTCGTATTCGCCGAATGCCAATGGACTCTGAACCAGGATGAAAGGAACTTTTTCAAATTTCTGGATCAACTTCACCTGCTTTTCGATGGTCTTGATTCCGTGAACACCCATGACAGCAAGGTAGGCATTCTGCTCAATACCGTATTCGTGAATAACATCAAAGGCCGAACCTTTCTTTACAACTGTCGTAACCTTTTCATACCCAGTTTCCTTTACAAACCTTTCTGCTACTTTTTCCAGTTCTTCACGCCATTCGTCAATCATCTTGTCCGAATCGGCAACATAAAGGATATGAATAGGAAGCTTCTCATACTTAGCTATTTCGTAAGCATGATTAAGAGCAAAATTTGCCTCGTTACTAAACTCGTAAGGCACTAAAACGCATCTTTCCATAATACAATTATTGTTAACAAACCTAATATTAATTTCAACTGCAAAGTTATTAATTTTTTCAAAGAAAAGAAACCCTCAAAACAATTATCAGCAAAACAAATTGTACAAATTACTTCTTCCGCCGAATAAGCATAAGTCCATCGCGAACTGGAAGTATAATCTTTTCTATATCAGAACGATTGGAAATATACTCATTGAAAGCCATAATGCCGTGTGTCATGTGGTCGTTTGATGCGGTTTCTGTAAAAATCTTGTCGTACCATATAACATTGTCGGCAATGATTGTTCCATTTGTTGCAAGTTTTGGCAGTACGGTCTCGAAATACGAAATGTATTCTCGTTTGTCGCCATCTATGAAAATTAAATCGAACTGTCCCTCAAGTGTCGGCACGATTTCGGCAGCATCGCCTGTGATCTGCACAATCTTGTCCAGCAAACCTGCCTTTTGGAAATATTTTGACGATAGCCATTCTATTTCGTCATTTACCTCTATTGTAACCAATTGTCCGTCAGCAGGCAACGCTCTCGCCATGCATATTGCAGAATATCCCGAGAATGTGCCGATTTCGAGGACTCGCTTTGCTCCCGTCATGCCGATAAGCATTGCCAGCAAATGTCCCTGATAGCACCCCGATTGCATCTGTGGATTAACTTGTGTAAGCGCAGTCTCTCGCTCAAGAGCACGAAGCAATTCATCATCTTGACATCCAAAACTTTCAATATATTCGAAACGTCTTTCTTCTGCCGACATATTCTACAAATATTTTATTGACGAAAAATTATCGCGGACAAAAATTTCATTCGCAACATCCATGACATCTTGCGCTGTGATTGCCTCAATGAGAGCAACTGTTTCTTTGAAAGTTTCGGCCTTGCCGTAGTTCATAAACGACTTTGCCGTAGGGAACAACAAGTTTGAATTTGAACTGCACTCAATTGCTACCTGCCCTATCAACTGCTTTTTGGCTCGCGACAACTGCAAGATTCCCAGCTTGTTATTTTTCATCTTGTCAAGCTCGCGGAAAATCATATCCACGGCAAAGTCAACCTTTTCCTGGTCAGAACTGAAGAAAATGCTAAATAATCCAGTATCCTGATATGTGGTAAAGTTGGATTCGATGTTATACGAAAGTCCATGATGCTCGCGCAACTGCATATTCAAGCGAGAGTTCATGCCAGGTCCTGCAAGTATATTGGAAACCAAAAACATAGGAACGCGCTTTGGATCGCTGTACGAGTAACAATAGTTGCCAATAATAGTATTAGCCTGAAGACTTTTCTTTTTTACCACTTTGTCGAACTTTGTTTTCCCTGCAAATGGAACACGCTCAAAACTACGAAGTTTTGCTGCATTCTGTCCGAGATGTTTTTCGCACATACGAACAAGGTGTCGAAAATCAATGTCGCCAATTGAACAGAAAACCATCTGGTCGGTGTTGTATTTTTCGGCAACAAAATCAATTAAATCATTAGTGCAGAACTTAGAAATTGACTTCTTGGTTCCCAAGATGTTATGTCCAAGCGTATGATTGGCGAACATTGCAGACTCGAACTCGTCGAAAATATTTTCTGACGGATTATCCTTATATGTATTTATCTCGTCCACAATGACGTCGCGTTCCTTTTCAATTTCGCGTTGTGGAAAAATGGAGCAGAAAACAATGTCGTTGATGAGTTCGATAGCCCTGTCGTAAAATTCCACCATAAAGCTCGACGACACGCATGTTTCTTCCTTAGTCGTATATGCATCTACCTCACCCCCAACCGATTCCATGCGGTTGAGCAAGTGGTATGCCTTGCGTTTCTGTGTTCCCTTGAAAAGCATGTGCTCGGTAAAATGTGCCATGCCGAGCTGTCGTTCGCTTTCGTCGCGAGTGCCAGTATTCATCAGCATGCAACAATGTGCCACATCAGACTTTACGTGGTAGTGAATTATCCGAATCCCGTTGCTTAATGTAATCGTTTCGTACACTTTGGAAAATTTTGCGCAAAAATAACAAAATAGTTTGAAGGTTTCTATGTTTCTATGTTTCAGGTTGCATATAACGATTTCCAAACCGTTTGGATAACACTCCTTGACTTCTCCTAATTTATTGTATTTCAACACGCAAACATTTATACATCAAAAAAATCAAGATTTTTGAAATAAAATTTTGCCAGTTCAAAAAAATGCTATACCTTTGCAACCGCAAAATTGACTGGTACCTTAGCTCAGTTGGTAGAGCACAGGACTGAAAATCCTGGTGTCCCTGGTTCAATTCCAGGAGGTACCACAGAAAGAGTTCGGAAATCCGGACTCTTTTGTTTTTAAATAGCTGACAATTTATTTCTCATGAAATTCGCAATAATATACCTTATAATTATAAACATTCTCGCCGGCATACTTTTTATCGCCGACAAGCGCAGGGCAACAAAGAACAAGAGGCGTATCCCCGAATCCATACTTCATCTGTTTGAACTTGTCGGTGGTATTTTCGCTGTAATATTCCTAATGTTCATAATCAGGCATAAAAACCAGAAAATATCTTACAAACTAATAAGTTTCGTAATATTGGCATTGTGGATATTTTTTTCGGCAGTAGCAGTCTATAACTTTTACTAAATGATTATTTTTGCCATCCGAATAATATTATAGGTATTTTTGAGTTATTAGAACGGTAAAAATATCGGAATGAAAGTATTCAGGTACATATCAATATTGCTTCTTGCAGTCGTAATCGCCTCGGTATCAAGTGCTCAGGAGAAAAAGCTCCGTCGTGCCGACGAGAGTTTCGAGGCCGAAGAATACTACAAAGCAATGGAGGAATATACCGCCATACTGAAAAAAATAAAGAACAAGAACGACAAGATTGAAATATACTATAAGATTGGCGAATGCTACTTCATGTCTGGATACTACAAGAAAGCACGTTCCAACTACAAGCGCGCTGCAAAATCCAAAGGATACGAAGTGAATGCCAAAAATCGCCTTGCCGAAATAGAAATTCAGGAGGACAACTTTGAATCGGCAATCGATTTTTACAACCAAGTGCTTGATGTAAA
>JBGUHW010000171.1:0-9410 GCA_045112395.1 Bacteroidales bacterium | reverse complement strand
ACCGTTTTCGCGACGCTTGAGGAAGTTTTCGTATTCCTTTTCACCGGCGGTGTATATGCGGTCGTGACCAGGCATTTTCTGTGAGTTGCGGAGGTCGCGGAGCAGATTTCCGGCGTTTTTCTTGAAAACATCGAGGTCCTGGAAGGTTTCAACATTTATTGCAATGAAGAAATGTCCGAGACGGTAAGGCTTCTTGTTGCCGTTTTCGTCGAGACCGGTGAGGGCCTTCATGTATCCGCCACATTGCAATGCCGACGACAGGATTTCAACTACAGTTGCATAGCCATAACCCTTGTAACCTGCTGTTTCTTCTCCGATTCCACCGAGCGGAGCAAGTGCTGCCTTGCCTTTTACAAGATCATCGAGGACTTCCACTGAGTTGGTTTTGGAGTTGCCTTCGCGGTCGATGCACCAGCCTTTGGGCAGGTCTTTGCCGACTTTTGCATAGTATTCGAACTTACCGCGCTGGCTTACCGATGTAGCGCAGTCGAGGAAGAACGGAAATTCTTCGTCGGTGGGGATTACAAATGTGAGCGGGTTGGTGCCGAGCATGTTTTCAACGCCGAAGGTCGGTGCAATCGATGGACGGGCGTTTGTGCCAGTAAGACCGATCATGCCTTCGCGAGCAGCCATAAGTCCGTAGTAACCAGCAATTCCGTAGTGCGAACTATTGCGTACGGCAACCATGCCCATACCGAATTTCTTAGCCTTGTCGATAGCCATCTGCATAGCCTGCTTCGAAACTACATGTCCCATGCCGTTGTTGGCGTCGAGTAGGGCGGTAGTAGGACTTTCGCGTAGAATGTCAACCTTGGTAACCGGGTTTACGATTCCAGCCTTGATTCTGTCCAAGTATATCGGTTTCAAGCGGTTGATGCCGTGAGAGTCGATTCCGAGCTTGTCGGCTTCGAGAAGAACATCGGCTATAACTTCTGCATCGTTTTCGGGAACACCTGCTTTCTTCAGCGATTCTACGCTGAAAAGGTGTAATGTATCAAAATCTAAATGTCTCATTTCTAATAAAATATTTTTTGACAAAGATACCTATATATTATTCACTTCAAAATCTGTTTGCTTTTTTTTGTCAACAGCACAATGTTTGGTACTGAAAACTAAACAGTAAAATGTCGGTTTGTATTATGTTTTTTCCATTATCTTTCTTAACTTTGCCTAAAATTTTGAAAAATGAAGCGTTTCTTGTTGATATTGTCATTATCGCTTATGTGTGCGATTGAGAGTATTGCGCAGGTGAGTAGCGGTGTTGAGTTTGTCGATTCGTTGCACATGCACTTTATTTACAGGGGCATAAGATATGCTTTTGAGGATGGACAAAAATCGCTTTATGTAGATGTGAATTATAATGAAGAAACATCGACAAAGGTGGATATTGCTGGCAAAATTAAAATTGATGGCAAGGATTATCCTGTGAAGAGGATAGGAAGCAAGGCGTTTTATGGTTGTCGGAACATAACTTGTGTAACGATTCCAAACGAAGTTGAGATAATCGACAGCAGTGCCTTTAGGTGGTGTGTGAACTTGTCGGTAGTTAGAGTTCTTGATAATATTAAGCGAATTGGGCCTGATTGTTTCCGCAATTGTACAAACTTAAGGAATTATTACTTGTCGAATGGCTTGACATCGATAAGCACTGGAGCTTTTCGTGCAAGCGGATTGATGTCAATAGTTTTGCCTAATGGACTAAAGGATATTGGTGCTTATGCTTTTGAAGGTTGCAAGGCTTTGTCAACTGTGCGATTTTCGAAGACTGTGCGTACTATTGGAAAGGAGGCTTTTGCCAACTGCTGGGCGTTGACATTGGTTTTGTTGTACGATCAGGTGCGTAATGTTGGGGAAGGAGCTTTTATGTCGTGCCGAAGTCTAAAGATGGTGGCATTTTCAAAGCTTGTCGAATCGTCAGTTAGGACAGTGGTTTCGGCTGATGCCTTTGCCGAGTGCAAGTCGTTGGATACGGTCGTTTGCAATACAAGCAGGGTGGGGAAGGTTAAGGATGTAGTTTTTCATGAAAATAGTTTTAGAGGAAGTCCTATAAAGTACGAAAACATCATATACGGCGGCAAACCGGTTGACAATCCTAATGCTGGCAAGCGCAAGAAAGGTGATCCCGAATTTGAGGAAGATGAAATTCTGATGAGTGAAGATAATGCCGAACGTTTGCGTACCAGCGAAACTGTAAAGCGTGGACGTAAAGATGTTGGCGTTCAAAAAAATCCAAAGAAGAAGAAAAAGTGACGACTTATGCCATATTTCTTTCCTTCTTTATCCTGTCGTAGGCTTCGTTTATTGCTTGGAATTTCTCTGTTGCCTTGCGTGTGACTTCTTCGCCCATACCTGCAACCTTGTCGGGATGATGTTTCATGGCCATTTTCTTGTATGCCTTCTTAACTTCCTCGTTGGTTGCATCCTTAGTGATACCAAGAATTTCGTAGTCGGAATCTTTACCAACGACAATGAACATCGACTTTATGGAGTTGAAATCGTAATCGCTGATGCCGATTCCTGTTGCAATGCGTTTTAATACATCGAGTTCTTCCTTTACAATTTCGTTGTCGGCGTTAGCAATTCCGAAAAGATAGTGCAGAAGTTGTAACTTCAGCGAGTTGTTCATGTTGTATCTTATCTGCTGGCAGACATCATCGAGTGGGATTTCTGCATTTAGCATTGGTTTAAGGAGTTGCAATGCCTTGAGAGTCTTTTCCTTTCCGAAATTCTGGACAAGGAAGGCTTTTACATATTCCAGTTCGCTCTTTTTTACAATGTTGTCGGCTTTCATTACTGCTGCCGAAAGAGTGAGCAAAACCACCATAAAGTCGCCCTTTTCGGTGCGTCTTGTCCTATTGCTGCTCGGTCTTGTCGGCTCATTATCGGATGAACTGCTTAGTCCGTCAATTGCCGAACCAATGAAGAAGCCAATCAGTCCGCCAAGAGGACCGGTAAGCACCCATGTCAAGCCACCAAGTATCCATTTCCATTTTCCCATGATTGTCAGTGTTTTAGATTGTTAATAAATGTTTCAGTTTGTTCTATCAATGAATGGTTCCTGTCGTTTATGAAGATTGCATTGCATCTTTCTCGACCTGAATTTTTCCTTTGTATTCTTATTTTTTGTAGAGCCGTTTCTTCCGAAACTTTGTCGCGCAAACATATTCTCTTTACTAGGATTTCTTCTGGAGCTTCAACGAAAATTATGCTGTCGAGAATGTCATCGATTTTCGCATCAAATATTATTGCCGATTCAATTGCAGTTATGTTGTAATTCTGTGCATTTCTCCAATCGATGAAATCTTGCTTTACTGCTGGATGGACTATTGAATTTATGGTTTTTCTGTTTTCTTCGCTTCCAAAAACAATTTTCCTGAGATAATCCTTGTTGATTGTCCCGTTGGTGTATGTATTTTCCCCGAAGCAACTGACCAACGATTTTTTTATTTGCATATTGCTGTTCATCAGTGATTTCGCTCTGGAATCGGCATCATATACGGGTATGTCCATTGAACGGAAAAGCTGACTGAGCATTGATTTTCCGGAACCTATAATTCCTGTAATGCCGATGCTTGTCATTTCTTTTCGAGTATAAAGCAGCAGGTTTCGGTTGAGCTTCGGAGTATCTGTACTTTGCCGTCGTTTGACTGAACCTTGATTTCAATGATGTTGCCTTTGGCATTCCTATAGTCGGCTGTGGCTGTGAAATTGTATTCCTGTACATCGTTGAAGTGCGAAAGCTGTACGAGATAGTTCACGTCAACATATTGAGGGAGAACAGTGTACGAGTATTCTGGCGGAAAGTTGACTGGCTTAATCTTTATGCGTTTGCTTGCCCGAGTGAACATTCCAATCTCGTGCGAAATGCTTACGATTGATTGTGATGCGCTTATGCCATCGGGTATGTCGAGGACAAGATTGTATTGTTTTTTTGCCTTCAGCAAGCCGAGGTTCTTGTCTTCGACACCAATTGAAACTATGCTGTCGATGCTAGATGTTTTTCCTATGATGCTCACTGAGTCGGGGATAATCATTGTCTTTGTAATTCTTTGCCCGTCAATAAGTTTGTATTCTATGTTTGAAATATCTACAGGGACTTTTTTCTCCTTTACATTTATGATGTCGAAGAATATTGTGTCGGGCTTTATGTCGCTGAGGTTTATTTTTTCTCCTACCTTTTTTCTGATAAGCGGTCTGAGGTCGCTAGTTATGATATAAGCTTTCCCCTTGTTGCTTGCATATTTTAGTAGCGGGCGGTTGTCTTGGGCTTTCGTGTCAAGGTCAATGTTCAGAGGAATGTTCCTTGTCTTGAAGCTCTCTTGAAAAAGGTTGTAGCCTTGTCCGGATGCAGTTACCGATAGTTCCCCGCTGTGAGTGCTTTCTTCGCTTATAGTTTTGGGAATGTTTTTGAACTTGTATTTAATTGTTATGTCGCTAGTGAGGTTCTTGTTAAGGTAGTTGAGGAACCAAAGGAAGAATGACAGGACAACAAAAGCAAGGAATACCAGAAAATTTCTGTTATTGACCACTTTTACAACGGGATTTCCTTTCTTATTTGGCTCCTGCTGTTCTGTCATTCGATGTAATTATGAAAGAATTACTTTTTCTCAGCCGTATCGTTGTTCTGGTTTTCGGCTTCGGTGAAGCTTACGATTGAGTTCTTGTCAATCTTGATTTTCACGCCGTTGGCAATTTCGAGAAGCACGTAGGTGTCGCTAAGTTCATCGATGATTCCGTAAACACCGCCTGCGGTTATTACCTTGCTGCCTTTCTTGAGGCTTTCTTTGAACTTTTGTGCTTCCTTGTTGCGCTTCGATGCCGGTCTAATCATGAAGAAATAGATTACTGCGATTAGCAATACCCAGAAGATTACATTCATCCAGATGTTCGACTTCGGAGCTTCCTGTCCTGCTTGTGCAGCCTGTAGTAAAATTAATGATAAGTTTTGCATATAAATGATATTAAATTAGTTAACTATTTAGCAACGACATCACACCTAATATATAGTACATGTTCGTTGGGGTCGGTATTTGCGGCGATGCGCACATTCTTGTTTTGCATTCCGTTTTTGTTGGAACTGTCGAATGTGAGTTCCACATATCCTTCTTCGCCCGGTCTAACGGGTTCACGCGTCCATTTGGGCGAGGTGCATCCGCACGAAGGTTTAACGCTCGAAATCACAAGGTTTCCGTCGCCAGTGTTTGTAAATTTGAACTTATGTGTAACTTTCTCGCCTTGGATCACTGTGCCGAAATTGTATTCGGTTTCTGTAAAAGTCATCTTTGGCATTCCATCGCTAGCCTTTGTGTAGTCGTCAACATTGTCGGCAGAAATTGGGTTGTCGATTCCGTATTCACCTCCACCAGTCTTAGGGGTTTCCTTGCACGATATTGTGGCAAGAGTCATGAGGGCGATTAGTATGATTGATAATTTTTCTGTTTTCATTGTTACTTTTTTTGATTCGCACCATGGTGCGACTTTACTTATAATAGTCCCATGCCTATTTTGTTAAGCGTGTTGTCGTTTTTGCTCTGGTTGTATATCCTGTCGAGGATGCCGTTTACGAATGTGCCGCTCTTTTCGGTGCTGTATCCCTTGGCAATTTCAATGTATTCGTTTATTGTAACTCGTACAGGAAGTTCGGGGAACTGCGTCATTTCGCAAAGAGCGAGGTGCAGTATTACCCTGTCCATGAATGCTATACGCTGAAGTTCCCATTTTTGCAGGTTCTTTTCGATTAGTTCATCGAATTTCTGGCGGAACAGGCAGGTGCTCTTAATGAGTGTGTGTGCAAATTCTCGGTCTTCATCGTTTTTGAAGACAGGTGGAAGCCTGAACTTGTCGATGTTGTCGTCGTTAAGCTTCTTTATTGTCTGTATCAAGTTGCTTAAAGCAAACTCGATGTCATCGTTCCAGTATATGCTTTCGGTTTCGAGGATTTCATCAAGGTCGTCGTTATCGACGAGGTATTTGTTTATAATCTTGCAAATCAAGTCGGTATCCTGCTTTAGACTACGATTTTCGTCTTCCATGTAGTTCTTGTAGAACTCGGAATTTGCCATCTTGTTGAAGATGTTGCGTACAAATTCGTAGTGTTCCGACCAGTTGGAGCTGGCATTCTCCATATATTTCTTTATGGTAGGTTCGGAACGGAAAGCCTGTATAATTCGGTTGTCCACGAATTTGCGGTTGGGGTTCAGGTCTTCTTCGGTAGGAAGCAACTTGTTGCGGTTGAATTCAATCTTATATTCAGCGTGGTCGGCTATTGCCACCATAAGGCAGAAAGTTTCCACAAAAAGTTCGTATGACTTTTCAATGCTCATTTCGAGAGCTTCCCAGACTTTTTCCAGTGAGCCATCGTAATTACCTTGAACAAAAGCGTAATAGGTCTGAACCGCCTTTATTCTAACCAATCTCCTGCTAATCATCGTTTATGCAAAATTATTTGCGCAAATTTAGTTATTTTATTAATGAGTGCATAATCTTTTTTGAGTATTAATTTCACTTTTTCTTGTTAATTTTTAATATTAAATTTGCATTATCAAGTTATTTGTCTAAATTTGTCCCGATAAAATTTTAATTATGGATTCAATCGAGAAAGATAGAAGGATTGTAAATTCCACTTCGGTAAAGATTGGAAAGAGAACATATTTCTTTGATGTAAAGGCAACTGCAAATGGCGACTACTATCTTGTGATGACCGAGAGCAGGCGTATACAGGACGGCAGTTTCGAGAAGCATAAGATATTCTTGTACAAGGAAGATTTTTACAAGTTTACGCAGGCCTACGACGAGGTTATGTCCTTCATGAAAGGCGAAAAGCCCGACTATTTCGTTGAGCCGGAGTTTCCTGAAGTGGAAGAGGAACAATAATTAAAGTTCCTTTTTGGTTTGGTTTCGGCAGTGAAACTGCTGCCGTTTTTTATTGCCGTGTAATAGCGGCTTTTTTTGTGCTATGACAAAATGGAAAATAAAAAAGGGAAGCCGAAACTTCCCTTTTCAATTATTCGTGTAATTCAATTACTTGCAAGAGCATTTGCAGTTCTTGATTGCAGCCTGAGCAGCAGCAAGACGAGCAACTGGAACTCTAAATGGTGAGCATGAAACGTATGTCATGCCTGCCTTGTAGAAGAATTCAACAGATGCAGGGTCACCACCGTGTTCGCCGCAAACACCAACTTTCAGCTTTTCGCGAGTTGAACGACCGCGTACAACGCCGAGCTTAACAAGTTGACCAACACCTTCCTGATCCAATGTGTTGAACGGGTCGGCTGGTATGATCTTGTTGTCAACGTATGTGTGAACTATTTCGTTAACATCATCGCGTGAGAAGCCTAAAGTCATCTGGGTGAGGTCGTTGGTTCCGAATGAGAAGAATTCTGCAACTTCTGCAATCTGGTCAGCAACCAAGGTTGCACGTGGAATTTCAATCATTGTTCCGTACATATAGTTGATTGTAACACCCATCTTCTTTTCTACTTCTGCCTTAACTCTGTTGGCGATTTCCTTCTGGTGCTTCAATTCCTTAACATTGATTGTCAACGGAACCATGATTTCCAGATGTGGATCGAAGCCTTCCTTCATAAGTTCTGCAGTAGCTTCGAACAAAGCGCGGAACTGTGTTTCGGTGATTTCCGGGTAAACGATACCAAGACGAACACCACGCAGACCCATCATTGGGTTTACTTCGTGCAATGCTTCGATGCGTTCCTTGAGTTCTGCCAAGTCCATGCCGCGTTCCTTAGCAACTTCACGCTGCTTTTCTTCGGTATGAGGAACGAATTCGTGCAGAGGCGGGTCCATAAGTCTGAAAGTCAACGGCTTGCCATTCATAACCTTCAATGTTCCCTTTGCAGCTTCCTTGATGTAAGGTTCGAGTTCGTTGAGAGCAGCAACGCGTTCTGCAGTTGAGTTTGAAAGAATCATGTTGCGGAGCTTTTCCAACGGCTTTTCGCTGTTCTTTCCGTAGAACATGTGCTCGATACGGAACAGACCGATACCTTCAGCGCCGAAGTTGATAGCGTTCTGTGCATCTTCTGGATTATCAGCATTGGTGCGAACACCCATAGTTCTGTATTTGTCAACGAGCTTCATGAATTCCTGGAAGAGTGGATTTTCGGTAGCATCGATCATCTTAACTTCTTCGGCGTAAACCCAACCCTTCGAACCGTTGAGGCTGAGGAGGTCACCTTCCTTGAAGGTCTTGTCGCCAATGTGAACTTCGTTCTTCTTGAAGTCGATCTTAACATCTTCGCAACCTACGATACAGCACTTGCCCCATCCACGAGCAACGAGAGCAGCGTGGGAAGTCATACCACCGCGAGCGGTAAGGATACCGTCAGCAGCACGCATACCTTCAACATCTTCAGGGTTGGTTTCTTCTCTTACGAGAACGCATTTAACCTTTGCCTTGTTGTATTCCATTGCCTTTTCGCTTGTGAGGGCAACCTTTCCAACAGCACCACCAGGACCAGCTGGCAGACCCTTAGCGATTACGGTGTGCTTCTTTTCGTCAGCAGCATCGAGAATCGGGTGGAGGAGTTCGTCGAGTTGTGCAGGAGTGAGGCGCATTACAACTTCCTTCTCGTCGATAAGTCCTTCGTGAAGCATATCGAGAGCCATTGTGAGAGCTGCAACGCCTGTTCTCTTACCAACACGGCACTGGAGCATATAGAGTTTTCCGTCCTGAATTGTGAATTCGATGTCAAGCATATCGTGGAAGCTCTTTTCGAGGATGTCGCGGATGTCGCAGAGTTCCTTGTAGGTCTGTGGCATGAGTTCCTGCATCGACTTCATGTGCTTGTTCTGTTCGTTCTTTGTGTCATCGTTCAGTGGGTTCGGGGTGCGGATACCTGCAACAACGTCTTCGCCCTGAGCGTTGATAAGCCATTCGCCGTAGAACTGGTTGTCGCCTGTAGCTGGGTTACGGGTGAAAGCAACACCGGTTGCAGAGTTGTCGCCCATGTTACCGAATACCATTGCCTGAACGTTTACTGCTGTACCCCAGTCGTCTGGAATACCTTCGATACGACGGTATGAGATAGCCTTCTTTCCGTTCCATGACTTGAAAACGGCCTTGATACCGCCTTCCATCTGAGCGCGAGCGTCATCCGGGAATTCTGTTCCGAGAACTTCTTTTACCTTTGCCTTGAATTCTTCAGCAAGTTGCTTGAGTTCGTCAGCGGTAATTTCTGTATCAGACTTGTATCCCTTGTTGTGCTTGAATTCGTCGAGCATATCATCGAGGATCTTGCGGATGCCCTTGCCGTCAGCAGGTTCAATGCCTTCAGCCTTTTCCATAACGACATCAGCGTACATCATAATTAGACGACGGTATGAATCGTATACGAAACGCGGGTTGTTGGTCTTCTTAATGAGGCCAGGGATAGTCTTTGAGCACAGACCAATAT
>JBGUHW010000170.1:0-6330 GCA_045112395.1 Bacteroidales bacterium | reverse complement strand
CCGATCCAGTTAAACGATCGTACGAAATACTTGGCTATGCCCCTGTTATTTTCATCGACACGGCAGGCATTGATGACGAGGGCGATACCGGACAATTAAGAGTTCAGAAATCACTCGACACCATTAACATTATCGACATGGCAATAATTGTGATTTCGAACAACGAATTCGGCACACAGGAGCGCGACCTTATTGGCAAACTGAATGCACTAAAAACTCCATTTTTCATAATACACAACAAATCGGACATTACCCCATTGGAAAATAGTCTGAAAACAAGCATTGAAAATGAATTCAAAGTCCCCGTAATCGACTTCACCACACAAAACCGAGACAAAGTTTCGCTTGTTTTCGACACCATAAAGCAAATTGCACCCGAAAACACATGGACATTCGGTTCACTGCTTGGCGACATTGTAGAAAAGAATGATATTATACTGCTAATCACACCAATAGACAGCGAAGCCCCACAAGGACGAATGATTCTTCCGCAGGTGCAGGTTCTGCGCGACTGCCTCGACAACAACTGCATGGCTATTTTTGTACAGGACACAGAAGTCGAAGAATTTTTCCGCCGAGGAATAAAACCACGGCTCACCATAACCGACTCGCAAGTTTTTCACAAGGTAAAGGACATGATTCCCAAGGATGTACCTCTGACAAGTTTCTCGATTGTACTTGCTCGTAGCAAAGGCGATTTTGCCAACTACCTGAAAGGGACACCGCACATTTCGGAACTAAAGGATGGCGACAAGATACTGATGCTCGAAAGTTGCAGCCACCATGTTTCGTGCGAGGACATAGGCCGAGTAAAGATTCCAAACGGACTGCGAAAATTCACTGGCAAACAATTGAATTTCACTTTTGTAGCAGGACTTGACAGCATTCCAGAACCAATTACCGACTTTGCGATGGTAATACAATGCGGCGGATGCATGGTTACTCGCAAACAGTTGATTAACAGACTAAAACCAGCCGTTGATGCTGGCATACCAATTTCAAACTACGGAATGACCCTCGCCTACCTTAGCGGAATATTCGACAAGGCTGTTGAGGTTTTTAGGAAATAGAAAATTGTGCCGCACTACCCTATTCAGTCATGCTGAACTGCTCCCTGAGCCTGTCGAAGGGCAGCATCTGAACAATAATGCAAAAACAAGCAGAAATCTATTTTGCTCCTGCCAACTTCTTGATTTCGTTCAATTTATTAAGAGCCTCCAGCGGACTAAGTCGGTCAATGTCAAGATTCATAAGTTCCTTCTTTATTTGCGAAAGCACAGGGTCATCCAACTGGAAGAAACTCAACTGGTAACCATCACGATTCTGGGCAATGTTATCCACTGGTTTTCCAACATTTGCAACACCGTTCACATCGCTTCCTGCCGCTTCTAATTGTTCCAAAATCTTGTTGGCCCGATATACAATCGACTTTGGCATACCAGCCATCTTTGCCACATGAATACCAAAGCTATGTTCACTCCCACCAGGCTGCAGCTTACGAAGGAATATCACCTTATTGCCAGATTCCTGCACCGAAACATTGAAATTCTTGATGCGCTTGAAATCCTTCTCCATTTCGTTAAGTTCATGGTAATGAGTTGCAAACAAAGTCTTTGCCTTGGAATGTTCATGAATGTATTCGGCAATCGCCCAAGCTATTGAAATGCCATCGTAGGTGCTTGTGCCACGACCAAGTTCATCTAGCAGGATTAGGCTCTTGTCCGACAAATTATTCATTATGCTTGCGGCCTCGGTCATTTCGACCATAAAGGTTGATTCTCCCATCGAAATGTTATCGGATGCACCAACGCGAGTGAAAATCTTGTCTACTATTCCAAGCGTTGCTTTCTGTGCCGGCACATAACTACCTATTTGCGCCATAATGCATATCAGCGCAGTCTGGCGTAGCAACGCCGACTTACCAGACATGTTTGGTCCGGTAATCATCATTATCTGCTGGGTCTTGTCATCGAGGAAAACATTGTTTGAAATATATGGCTCGCCAAATTTCAACTGCTTCTCTATCACAGGATGACGCCCTTCCTTAATGTCGATTATGTTTTCCTCGTTAACCTCCGGACGGCAATAATTGTTCTGCACGGCATCCTTTGCAAACGAAAGCAGGCAATCGAGACGGGCGACAAGACCAGCATTTACCTGCACCTTGCCTATTTGCGTTGTTGCAAAAGCAATAAGTTCGTTATATAGTCGCGATTCGATTGCCGAAATCTTTTCTTCGGCACCGAGAATCTTTTCCTCGTATTCCTTGAGTTCCTCGTTGATGTATCGCTCGGCGCTTACAAGCGTCTGCTTGCGGGTCCACTCGGGCGGAACCTTGTCCTTGTGAGTATTGCGCACCTCGAAGTAATAACCGAAAACATTGTTATAACTTACTTTCAACGAGGGGATTCCCGTTCTTTGGCTTTCGCGCCGCTCAAGGTCGTTGAGATAGTTTCGTCCTCCATTTGATATGCTTCGCAGTTCATCGAGTTCAGCATTTGCACCGCTTTTTATCACATTGCCCTTCGAGAGCATGTTGGGGCATTCGGGATTAAGGTAACTGCCAATTTTATCGCGCAATTCTGAGCAATCGTAGATTTTCTCACCTATGACCTGCATTTCAGGAAGTTCCGACTCCTTGCAAAGCTTGATTATCGGTTCTATGGCATCGAGGGAATATTTCAACTGAAGCATTTCGCGCGGATTCACTCGCATGACAGCCACTTTGGATGCCAAACGCTCAATATCTCCAACCATTGACAGATGTGACGAAATGCCATTGCAAACCTCATTGTTCTTTATCAAGTATTCGACCACATTCAGGCGCTCGTTTATTTCCTTCACATTCTTCAGAGGCAATGACAACCAACGCTTTAGCAACCTGCCTCCCATTCCAGTCTGGGTACTGTCGATTACATTAATCAAACTTTTTCCGTTTTCGTATCCCGAATCAAAAAGCTCAAGGTTGCGAATTGTAAACTTGTCGAGCCACACATACTTGTCTTCATCGATACGAGCAAGATTCTTTATGTGTTCGCAACAGTCGTGCTTGGTATATTCAAGATAGTCGATTATTGCACCAGCAGCGACAACACCCACCTTAAATTGCTCTACACCAAAACCTTTGAGCGACTTGGCATTGAACTGTTTAGTAAGTTTCTCGAAAGCATTTTCCTCTGTAAACATCCAGTCGGGAAGATCGTATGTTGCAGGTAGCTCTCGGAAATTTTCCAATATTTCCACTTTCTGGTTCTTCTCGAAGATAACTTCCTTTGGCTTAAAGTTTTGGATCAGTTTATCGATGTATTCACGAGTACCTTGCGAGACAAGGAATTCGCCAGTAGAAATGTCGAGGAAAGATATTCCGTAAATCTTTTTGTCGTAGTAAATGCTTGCAAGGAAATTGTTTTCCTTCTGTTCAAGCACATTGTCGTCCATTGTTATTCCTGGGGTTACCAATTCGGTAATGCCACGCTTCACAATGGTTTTGGCAGTCTTTGGGTCTTCAAGCTGTTCGCAAATAGCCACCCGCTGACCAGCACGGACAAGCCTAGGCAAATAAGTGTCGATTGCATGGTACGGAACACCAGCAAGCGGAGCTCCGGCACGCTGAGTAAGCGTTATGCCAAGAATTTTACTCGCCACAACCGCGTCATCGCCAAAGGTTTCGTAGAAATCGCCCACCCTAAACAAAAGTATTGCATCGGGGTGCTTGCGTTTCACTTCATAGTACTGCTTCATCAGCGGTGTTTCTGTATCTTTCTTGGTCATCGGAAACTATTTTAGGAGTGCAAAGCTACTGAAAAAAATTGAAGGTCTCTCTTAAACATTATTAACAAATAGGGCAAAGTTATAAAACGAGCAAGACCAGTTTTGAGGACGACAATCAAAAACGAGACGCAAAATTATCTTTGGATCTGTTACAAAAAATCTCAATTTTATGTTTGGATTTGTTACAAATTTTAATCGTTTTATCTTTGGATTTGTTACAAAAATTCTTGATTTTATGTTTGGATTTGTGCAAAAAGATGTATCTTTGCGGAGAAATAAAATTTACAAAACATTATGTTTCAAAGAAATGCAATAAAATGGCTCAGAAACTGGAGAACTAAAGAAAACAGGAAGCCACTTATAGTCAGAGGAGCAAGGCAAGTCGGTAAAACTTCGCTGATAAAGACCTTTGCCAAAGAGTTCAATTCTTACCTGTCGTTTAACCTTGAAAATCCAGATGACTTGCAACTATTTTCGCGCGAAATGTCAGCCAAAGAACTATTCGACCTGCTTTTGTCGGTAAGGCACAAGAAAAAGGAAGGTGACATATTACTTTTCATCGATGAAATACAAAATTCGCCGTTTGCAGTAAAGGTTTTGCGATTCTTCTACGAGGAACTGCCCGATGTTTATGTCATAGCAGCAGGCTCTTTGCTTGAGACAATGATAAACACCGAAATATCATTCCCTGTGGGACGAGTGGAATTTATGGCACTCCGCCCCTGCACTTTCACTGAATTTCTCGGAGCGATAGATGAAAAGCTGCTTCGCGACATGATAGAAAATTTCGATGTGCCTGATGTACTTCACAACAGGGTGATGACGCTTTTCAACCAGTACGCGCTCGTTGGCGGAATGCCAGAAGCAGTCGCACAATACGCAAAAAAACGCGACTTAGTTGCATTGGACAATGTATATCAGCCTCTTCTTACAAGTTACTCAGATGATGTGGAAAAGTACAAGAAGAACGAAAGCATGCGCAATGTTTTGCGGTTCATAATAAACAAAGGCTGGCAATATGCAGCATCACGGATAACATTCGAGCGTTTCGGCAACAGCAACTACAAAAGCCGAGAAGTTGGCGAAGCCATGAGAACTCTGCAAAAAGCCATGCTTCTTGAACTGACATACCCGACTACAGAAACCACAGTTCCATTCAGCGATGACATGCGAAAAAAGCCTAAACTAATGTGGCTGGACACAGGATTGGTAAACTATGCAGCAGGCGTACAATCTGAACTTTTCGGCAAAACCGACATAGTTGATGCATGGAAAGGCAAAATAGCGGAACATATTGTAGGTCAGGAACTTTTAGGACAATCCAATTTGTTTTTGGACTACAGGCATTTTTGGGTAAGAGAAGAAAAAAATTCGCAGGCAGAAATAGATTTTCTCTACAAAAGCCGACTATACGGCCCCATGCCGATAGAAGTAAAATCGGGACACAACGCGCACCTTAAATCGCTGAATCTCTTTATGGAACAGGCATCATGCCAGTACGCAATGCGTTTCTGGGCACAACCAAAAACAATCGATACCATAACTCTCCCAAGCGGAAAACAGTTCACTCTCTACAATTTACCTTATTATTACGCAGGACAAGTCGAAAATATAATGGACAAAATTTTCGCTAACAGATAAAAGCATATTTTTATTATCTTCGCAAGTTAATTTAAACATTCAAACAAATGAACGAAAACAAGAAAGCCATCCTAATGATACTCGACGGATGGGGAATCGGAAAGCACGACAAGGCTGATGTAATTGACTCGGCAAACACAATAAACTATCACAATTTTCTAAAGCAATATCCTCATTCGCAGCTTCTTGCATGCGGTGAGAATGTCGGTCTGCCCGATGGTCAGATGGGAAACTCAGAAGTTGGACACCTCAACATTGGTGCCGGACGCATCGTATATCAGGACTACGGTCGCATCAACAACGCCATCGCCAGCGGCGACTTTTTCAAGAACGAAAAGCTCAACGAAGCCTTCGACTATGCCCTGAAGAACGGCAAACAGGTGCATCTGCTCGGACTTGTCTCGAACGGCGGCGTACACTCATCCGACAAGCACCTCGAAGCACTGATAAAGATGTCGGACATGAAAGGTTGCAAGCAGACCTTTGTCCACGCCCTCACCGACGGTCGCGACACCGACCCCAAGAGCGGAATCGGTTTCGTAAAGGGAATTGTCGATTATATGTCGGAAACCAAATCGGCTGTAAAACTGGCATCGCTCGTTGGTCGCTACTACACTATGGACCGCGACAAGCGCTGGAACCGCATAAAACTCGGCTACGATTTGATGGTCAGTGGTATAGGCGAAAAATCGACCGACATACTTGCATCGATGCAGAAGTCGTATGACGAAGGCGTTACCGACGAATTCATAAAGCCTATAGTAATGGTTGACGGCAACGGCAATCCGCTCACGACAATCCAACCCGATGATGTTGTCATCTGCTTCAACTTCCGCACCGACAGGCTTCGCCAGATAACCACCGCCCTCACCCAGCAGGAATTTCCGGAGGAAGGAATGCACACCATTCCGCTCAAGT
>JBGUHW010000169.1:0-4717 GCA_045112395.1 Bacteroidales bacterium | reverse complement strand
ACTTGTGAGACTTGAACTCGCGACCTACGCATTACGAATGCGTCGCTCTACCAGCTGAGCTAAAGTGGCACTTAATAATTAAGTGGTGCAAAAGTATATCTTTTTTTGGATATGCAAAAATTTATTTTTTTGTTTTTGATGACATGAAGATGGCTTGAAGAAAATTATTATTTTTGCAAATGAAAAATGTATAGAAAATGCCAGTAGCAACAACATCAAGAAAAACGGCTTTGCCACGTTTGTTTCCAGTACATACGGAAGACGAATTGGCAAAGGAAATCCTATGTGCCGAACAATCTGGAGATATAGAATGGGATGAGTTTGTCGCAGAGCAAAGCAAATGGGAGAAGAAACATCTGAAATAAATATACGGAAGCGTTTGGTTGTTACCAAACGCTTTAAGGAAAAAATGAATGAAATCCAAGATGTTGGATTCCAATTATTTGGCGAAAGTGTTGCAATTGCGTTCAGGGAAAAGATTTTTGAACGCATCTTATTAGTGAAGGAATTTCCAGAAATGTATCCAATATGCCCATTTATTGAAAGTAACATCGAAAAACAATATAGGAATATCATTTTCGAAAAGTATTATGTGGTTTATTCAGTAACAAAAACTACAATTAGAATAATTACAATTATTCATCAGGCAACTGACCCAAACACAATTTCAAAAATTAGGTAGATTTTTCATTATTTATTATCCAATTGTATTTTAATTTGCATTACCTTTGAAGAACCTTCTTGTTGCTCGCGCCAAGACAGGGACATTTGTCACCGTGCGCGCCGTTTTAGGTGAAACCGATAGGCGACTACAAGGAGTTTTTGATTTTTTCGAATAAAAAGAATTTAGAATAAAGTACGATTGATTTTATGGATAAAAGTTTAATACACATGAAAAAACTACTCACATTTTTACTTTTAACCTTTTCTATACTGACAGTTTCCGCACAGAATTATGTTACAATCGAACAGATTAGCGATGGCTGGGACAAGAAAACAATCTCCGGCGTGAAAGACGGAAGCATACTATCGCTGACAAATGCCTTCAACAAGGTATGGCCAACCCAACCAACCACCACACTACTAAAAAATCCAGTAAGCAACGATGGTGATGGCGACTGCAATATAATTGTTGACAGTCCAAACGGCTATGTCGCTGCATTTGATTTGGGCGACGACGGAGAATCATTCACTGCCTGCGTATGGAAGCGCAACAACGGTCACCGACTTTTCGCATACGTATTCCAACGCATGCACGGACTGAGCATCAGCCAGATAATCCTGTTCTACGACTACGATCCAGCCAAGGCTACACTCACTCCCGAACACAACGAACTTACAAACTTCGCCACATCGTTCGACACCGACTACCACCCCCTAACCTACCAGTTGCCACAAAAGGGAAAAGATGTGGTCGTCAACGAATATTTCATGAACTGGTACTGCTCCATTGAGCACAACTACAAATGGGACGGCATGAACCTTAAGTTCTCCGATGTAAAAATTGACAAGTTAGACCAGATGCGCAGGTTGTACTTAGACGATTTCGACGAATTTGAAGATTCTGAATTCACAAAATTCATGCTTTACGACTTTGATGAGGACAATAATCCAGAACTATGGCTTTCTTCCCAAAACAATGATTATCAAGCAATATATTCCATAGTACAAGGCGAAATACAAATGCTCGCGGCTACCTATTTCAAAACAAATTTCAGTTTCTACGAAAATGGAATTTGTACATCTGGAAGTTGCGGCACTGGTTGCTTTTATACTCGATGCGTTATGCTAAATGAAAGTAAAGCCTTCCGCACCTGCGAAGAATTCCAGTCGTATAATTATGAGACAGATGGAATGGAATATTCATACACAATTGATGGACAGGAAGTATCTAAAGAAGACGGTGAAAAAATGTTCAAGTCGCTTGGCAAGTCTATAGAAATAACGCCAAAGTTCCGACCATTAAAGTAGCGACGCAATGCTTTGCATCGAGGTTCAAAGGTTCAATGTTAAAGTGTTCAATGTTTTATGCCTACGGCGTTTAACTTCGTTGAGGGCTTCGCCGTTCATGGGCTAAAGCCAGTTTGAAGGTTTCACGTTTCTGGTTCAAAGTTTAACTTCGCTGAGGGCTACGCCTTTCTGGTTCAACGTTCAAGGTTTGAAGATTTATGGATTCACATAGAATCACGCCATGGCACGATTGTACAAAAATCAAAAAAATCAATTTGTATTTCAATAATTATTACTAATTTTGCGATGTGATGGGTGCAACCTTGTGGGCCTGTCGCTCCGCCATATCTATGATATGGCTTTTTTCATATACTATCTCCTTATTTGAGATACATATTATTTTGTTGAATTTTTTCCACTGATTTGGATTGTAGCGATGCGATGCTTTGCTTCGTTATTCATCGTTTGAAATTACCGAAAATCAAGGGTTTGTATTTGCATTTTAAAATTTGACAAAAAAAAATTATCATACGACACATTTTGTCGTACCCCGTTCATATTTTTGCCACGAAAATTATAAAAACAATCTACGCAAAGTGCGTCAGATAGACTATCTTTGCAAACCGAAAAAATTGAAAGGTACACACGATGGCAACAAACGTTAACACCAAGGAACTGAAAGAAATACTTGAGACAACACCCGACAAGCAGAACATTATGCTAGTCGGAAAACATGGGATTGGAAAGTCGGAAATTCTCACCGAATTCTTCGAGAAGAAAGGAATGAAAGTTACCGCACTTTTCCTAGGTCAGATGAGCGACCCGGGCGACCTTATAGGTCTTCCGCGTCTTGACGAAAGCACTGGCAAGACAATGTTTATGCCGCCCTACTGGTTCCCTACCGACGGTAAGCCAGTTGTTCTTTTCCTCGATGAACTGAACCGCGCCCGCCCAGAAGTGCTTCAGACAATCATGGACTTGGCATTGAACCGCAAACTGGCGGGCAGAAGCCTTCCGGAAGGCAGTCGTCTGGTTTCGGCAGTTAACGAAGGTGAAGAATATCAACTTACCGACCTCGACCCAGCATTGGTGTCGCGATTCAACATTTACAACTTCCGTCCTACTGCTGCCGAATGGCTGCTATGGGCGGCAGAACAGAAGGTTGACGAGCGTGTCATCACCTTCATTCAGGAAAATCCGCGTTTCCTCGACACCTGCGACAAGGCTGGCGACGAAACTGGCCTCGACAAAAGTCCCGACCGCCGCGCATGGAAAAAAGTTTCCGACTGCATAAAAGATTGCCCCGAACTGAAAGCCATACACAAGAAAATAATTTCAGGAATCGTCGGCGCACAGGCAACTACTGCGTTCATGAGTTCAATTTCGCAGAACAGAGTCCTCAGCGCAAAGGAAATCCTGATGAACTACGAAAAACACAAGACAAAGATCGACAAGTATATGCTTCACGAAACAGCCGTAGCAAACGAATCAATCTTCCGCTTCCTCGAAACACAGGAAATTTCCGACGACGAAAAGCCAATAATCGCCAATAACCTTGCCTTGTATGTAAAAGGTCTGCAATCGCCGAAGAAAAAGGAAGAGTTCGCCCATTTCGTGTCAATTTACGAGAAAGGCGCATACACACAGGCGATTGTCTTCATACTTACCGAAGCACCTGAACTATACACACAGATGACCAACTTCATCAAAAACTTGTAGGAATGGAAGAACGAATTCGGAAGATAAGCGAACGATGGTTCCTTGTCGAGCCTGCGCTGTTCTCGATTTACTGCACCCACCAGCTTGCGACAAACGTGCTGATGGACTGCCCAATCCGTTGCGGACAGGGAATGGTGGAATACAACCCAAACATAATGGGCACTTTCACCGATGCAGAACTCGAAGAAGCCTTGCGTTCCGAAATGATTCGCCTTTTCCTGAAGCATCCCTACGAACGCCAGCCAGAAAACTCGCTTCCCGAAGCACTTTCGTTCGGCAGCGACATGGTTTTGGGACAACACTACAAGTTCAAGACCTTGCATTTCATTTCCGCCGACAACTTTCAACTTCCTGCTGGGGAATGCTTTGAATGGTATGTGGACAAACTGAACGAACTTCTTCGCCAATCTTCCACAACACCCGAAAAAAGCGAAGACGATAGCGACGACAAGACCGATGGTGACAATCAGGATGAAAGTGAAGACGAAAACAACGATGGCGGGAACGGCAACGAAGGCGAAGGAAATGATGGCGACGGAAATTCCGACAATGGTGAAAATGACAACTCTGATGGTGGTAGCGGCGAAGGCGACCAGAACGGCGAAGGCGCCGACGATGGCGACAACGAAGCCTCTGTCGGTGACGACTCGCAAAGCGAATTCGGCAACGGACTAGACGAAAAAAAGGACAAAAACGGCTTCACAAAGCAGGACATAAAATCAGCCCGCGACCACTCGGCACTTTGGGAAGAAGACGAACTGAAGCAACAGGAAATCAACGAGATAATCACAAGCACAACCAACTGGGGAAGCATCCCTGGCGATATGGTAGAGCAGATAAAAGCATCGCTGATCGTAAAGCTCGACTACCGCAAAGTACTTTCGAGTTTTCACACGAGTATATTGTCGAGTCACAGACACTTGACGCGAATGCGCCCCAATCGTCGCAGCGGATTCGACCAGATGGGAAGTATCTACGAATTGGCTTCGAAACTGCTTGTTGGTGTGGATGTCAGCGGTTCGGTGACAAGCAAGACCTTACAGGCGTT
>JBGUHW010000168.1:0-4554 GCA_045112395.1 Bacteroidales bacterium | reverse complement strand
TCAAGGTTTTCGCTGTCGCCGCTACGCACATCGTCTGCCCATGCGAGCATATTGCCGAATTCCTTTCCGCGTCTTTTCTCCAATGCTGCCGCCTGATTGCGGATTTTAGCCTGAATTGTCTGCTGCCATATTTGCTTGCGCAGTGGGAGCGAGGCTTCAATCTGGTTGCGGTAGCGTTCGCTCTGAGTGGTGTTGCCTTCGCTGGGCAGTAGCAGACCAGCCGGCATGTGGCGGCTGTCGCAGGTAACTACAGCAGTGTTGTTTTCCACAAGTGCACCCAATGTTCCGTGAGTGATGGTAATCTGCGGATTGTCGAGTATCACAAAGCCAATGTCCTCTATTGGAATGGTACGAACAGTGTCATCACCATCTGCATTTGGAATCTTTACAACAAGTTGTGCGTTTTTCAGCGAAAGGTAGGCTGGATTGCCAAAATAGAGGGTACGCTTTATCATAGTTATTTCCTTTTAATATTCTCCGACAGAAACAATTTTGCCAATATGGTTAACACGGACTTTGACAATAGTTTCTGCAAATGCTATACTTTTATATTGGCGATATGTAACATCACGCAATGCTTTGTTTTCAGCAACGGTTGTTTCTAAATGATGTCTAAACATATAATCACGTACATAACTATTTCCGTACGCAACCTTTGACATTTTCTGTACCCTAAATAAATTTGGACTTATAGTTGCATAATTATCTGGATTCAAGAACCACGATTCGTCGTAATCCTTGGGATTGAAAATCATATTACCATCTTTATCGTAGCGAGGAAAAACAAAATATTCGTTCTGCTTCATCGTAAACAAGAACTGCCAGCCTTCTTCTTGCTTGTAGGTCTTGTCGATTATTGGCAAATGTTGCATTGCGAGCGAAGTCGCTTCATAGAATGATACAATATTCTCATCTAGTTCGTATTGAATGTTACCGTTTTCATCGCGTAAAGGCTCGTTGTTTTTGTCCAACTTCGGCTTGCGGTATATTGCAACATGATGGTTGTTGCCTGTATTTACAAAATCAACTGGTTGTGGAATGCCGGTTTCATCAAGAATCAGATTGCCTTCCTTGTCGCGCTTGTTGTGTAATGCTTCGGCATTGCTGACACCAGTGATTGTTACTCGCTTTATTGAGATACCTTTTGCCTTGTTGAGCCATATTGGATTTTCATCAAGGTTTGAAAATGCTTTCTTTGCATCGCCGCCGAATTCATCCAAACGTGCTTGCAGTATGCGACGTATTTGAGCATCCACAACTTTGTCAATCTTTAAGTCTGGCGATATTTCCTTGCGGATAGTGTAGATTGTTTCAAATTCGACAGTCGTTACTTTCTCGGGAACTTTTTCTGTATGCTGTTCGTTTAGCCATTCTGGAAGTTTCTCAAGAGTATTTTTGCCTGTAAATGCTTTTTTCGGGTCTCCTCCAAATATCTTTAGCCGAGCCAATAAAGCCTCACGATAACGAGGACTTGCAACTGTCATTATCTTTTCGACATCGAATGATGCGTTTACCTTTTCTTCCTTGGTTACATAGCGCTTGCTGCTTCCATAAACGGTTTCAAGATGCAGTTGTCCGCGTGGCGTAAGTTGAACTTTTTTGTTTTTGCCACTCTTTTTCTTGCTTGTGTTGATGTTCTGTGTGACAACCTTGTTCTTCGCCTTGTTGGATATGATTATATTTTCCAACTGCCGTTTTGCTTCTGCTCGGAATTCGTCCAGTGGCATTGGCGGTTTGAAGCGAAGTTTTCCGTGTTCATCGCGTTCAAGTTCTTTGCGTTCAATTCCATAAATTGCGGAAGAACGCTGTTCTTTGCTAAGATCGCTCAGTTCAACCATATCGAGGTCGAAATATTCATCAGAGCCTTTTTGTACACGGGCATTCAAGTTGTTTAGATACTGAATGTAACTATGTTTTGTGAAAGCAATTGTAAGTGCATCCATAGCGTGATGGCGATGATCGTTTCGTTTTGTCCAGTCATTGATTCTTGGAATTTGTCTGCCGTCACGGTCTTGTTCATAGTAAGTCAATCCTAATTTGTTGTATTTGTCCCAGTTGAGTTCCTGCATAACATTAACCAATTGCCAGTCGTCTCGTAAGCGGTCTGTAATGCTTCCCGTAGTCGGGACAACAAATTTTATAATGCCTTCGAGCATTTCGCGTGCTTGTTTGGCAATGTATTGCGAGTCGCGCAAATCTCTGTTAATGAATCCGCTTGGAATATCGGCTTCCTTCATCAGAAGTTTGTCGCGTTTAGTCTTGCTTATTGCTTTGTCTGCATATAAGTTTTCGATTCTGTTTTTGTATTCTTCAGCCTTTTCTTTTCCATATTCAGCCAATATAAAATCGTATGCGGTGGCATTGCTCTTTTTTAGATTTACATTTCTTACTTCCAGCGTCTTGTTGGAGAACGAATCGTCGAATAGTTTTGCCTGTGGTATAATATGCTCGATGTCGAATTCCTTTGAGAATACTTTTTCCTGAGGAATGTATGTGTTTGAATACAATGTCTTGAAGCCATTCTTTTCAAGTTCAAGGTATAACTTATACCTTATAATATCATTACGGCTGATATGTTCAAGATTGAATGGCGGTGCTTGAAGTTTTTTGACATAATCTTCGTGCAGTTTTGTTGTCTGATTTATTGAATTAGTCAACTCTTCACGCTCTTTTGCTGACTTTTTCAGTTCACGGGCAAGTTCAATGCGTACTTCGTCAGGTTTTCCATATTCGTCAATAATTCCATTTACAACATTAATCATTTGGTTTAGAATCTTTTCGACAACAGGATTGCGTAGACTATTTCTTGGTAGAAGTTCGAGTTTGTCTTTAAGGACTTTTTGATCAAGTTCTTCTTTTGTAAGTGAGTGTTTCGAATGACGATAACCAGCGTATTCACAAGCAACGCTGTAATCAAGACCATCTTTCAAATGCGGTAATATCTTTTTGATGGCTTTTGTGCTCAAACTTCCATAATCGGGTTGGAAAACTACAACAGCAAGAACTTCTGCATATTCTTTGGCGAAACCGTAATGTTCTGAAAGATTATTAATCAGTTTTTCGTTTCCTGTAACAGAATTATCACCTTCGAAAGAATACAAGAGGTGCCATAATTTGAACATCGGCTGTGTTTCTTCATCAATATTTGAATCAAATGTTAGTATTTGAGTGGAGATGCCTAGTTCACCGAAAATTTCTGTTGTTTTGGCTATTGTTTTTTCTGCAGGCATCTTTGCAAAATTGAATTCTCCATTGCCACTCATTTCAATAATAGTCTGATAAACTTTGAATAAAGCGGCTTGTGTCTTATTGCCTTCCAGTTCCTTATAGTTTAGGTCGTAATCCTTTGTTTTGCCGAACAATAAATCAAGAGCATCAGATTTTGTCAGTTTTTCCTTGTAGTTTAATTCTGCAAACAACAATTCTTTTTCCTCTTGGGTTAGGAATCGTTTGTTATGTTCCAGTTTGCTTGAAACTACTATGTTGTTAAGTATTTGCCAAATTTTGAATTCTTGGAACAGAGGCGATGATTTTGGACATACACGGCTGCCTGTAATTTTCTTTACTTTTTTGCCATCAATTTCGACTTCTATTTCCTTACTTTCGAATTCGCAGAAAGAAATTAATCCCTTTTGCGATTTCAGCGGACGCTGGTAGAATATCACAACATCGCGAATTTCTTTTTTGAGTTCTGGTGTAAGTTCCTTGTGGAATTTTGCCTGTGTTTCCCAAATAGTTTCAAATTCGTTGAGGTAGTCCTGACGATAGAAAACTTCATTTTTTAGTCTGTGGTTCGGGTTCTTTGCTAATTCCGACATCTGATATTGCCCGACTGTCTGATGGTTGAAATACAAAGCTTTGCTTCTGTCGCTTATATCACCCAAATATCCGCTTGCACTGTTGCTTTGTCCATTTATTTCACTAAGTACAACAGCTAGTTCTTCAAGTCCAAGTTTTTCCGATAAGGCATTGGCTCTCCATTGGTAGTTTTCTACTTTTTGTTCGGCTGCTTTTCCTGCGCGCTTGAAACCAACAATGTTAAAGGGCTTTGCACAAATCGCCCACGATTGTGTTTTGTTTCTTCCTCGCAATTCTTCTTTTAAGGAGTCTGTTAGAATATCAGGATAATATTGCTTTTGGAAATCCCATACCCTGTCAAATTCTGCCTGCAAGTCGGAACGATAGAAGTCTGGCAAATATTTCTTGCCTTGCTTCAATAGGTTGAGTGAGAATTGTCCAGGAGTCAGGTTGTTGTCATACAATTGTTTTGCGATTTCAATTCCGTCAATTAATTGCCCTTCTTCTGTGGACTTTGCTTTACGGCTGCTCTTGTAACCACGTTTCTTATTAATCATAAGTAGAACACGGGCAAATTCCTGCAATGAGATTTCATCGGTAGCGGCTTTTGCTCTCAACCTATAAGTTTCGAAAGTGGTTCTATTGCCATTTTCCGACAAAATAGTTTCATCGTTGATAAAGCCGTGTTCTTTTAAGATTTCAATCAATTTCTCGCGACGAAGTTTGTAGCGTTGCAGATTGCGACGAGCAGATCGT
>JBGUHW010000167.1:0-11461 GCA_045112395.1 Bacteroidales bacterium | reverse complement strand
TGATTATGCGATATCATGCGCCTTGCATGAGGATGTATTTCTTTTATTGCAAGCAATTGACTTTCATTTACGCAATTTGCAAATATTGATAAAGATTCCATTTCTTGACCTATCATATCAAGATAACGATACGCGGCTTCCCGTGACATATTTTCAAAAAGGAAATTTGCAAGCTCATTTACATCAACTATTGCAGAAGGAGCTACTTCAACCCTATAAATTTTCATAGCGCTTATCCAATGCTTTCCGTACAAGAGCAATGTACTCATCAACTGTCATGTTTCCGTTTTCATCCTTTTCTGTAGATTTTGAACGGATATCAGACTGATGTTCAAGTACTGGCATAATATTTTTTTGCATTCCCATATTTTTATGTGCAACATGTATTATACATGGCAAAAATAAGACATTTGGAAGAATTGGCAAAGACTTTTTGTTTAGAATTACGATTTTGATTCTATTAATCATCATAATAAAACAGCGAAGCCCCAACAAAATCACATCAGGCAAAATTATCAAAACACACAAATAGATTTACTTGATTTCTGCAGAAAGCATTACTTTTGCCAACGATATTCGGAACAAATGGAAGCCATTGACAAAAACATAAAGTTAGCCTACGACCTGATAAAGTTTACTGGCAAGTCGGTATTTCTCACAGGCAAGGCAGGCACTGGCAAGACTACTTTTCTAAAAAGTCTGCCAAGCATGACTCGTAAACGCATGGTGGTTGTCGCTCCTACTGGTGTCGCAGCCCTCAACGCAGGTGGCGTTACAATACATTCGATGTTCCAGCTTCCGTTCACTCCATTTATCCCAGAAGATGCCGACCTTGCATTTGTCAGCAAGGACAGCGATGGTAACCCGATTCGCGAACAATACCGCCTTAGCGGAAACAAGATAAAGGTATTGCGTTCGCTCGACCTGCTTGTTATTGACGAAATCAGCATGGTTCGTTCCGACTTGCTCGATGCAGTCGACAGCGTGCTCAGGCATTACCGCCGCTCATCATTGCCGTTTGGAGGAGTACAACTATTGATGATTGGCGACCTGTACCAGCTCACACCTGTTGTGAAGGAGGAAGAATGGAAAATCATCAGCAAATTTTATCGCTCGCCATATTTTTTCGATAGCAATGCCTTGAAGAAAGTGGATTATGTTACCGTAGAACTTACGCACATTTTCAGACAGAGAGACGAGGTTTTTGTTTCCATTCTCAACGAAATACGGACAAATACGCTTACCCGCGAATCGCTTGCCGTACTGAATAGCCGAGTTTCGGATGCCGATGACGATGACAGCATCCGCCTGACAACCCACAACAACGATGCAAGCGCGATAAACGGCTCTAAATTAGACGCATTGGAAGGAGAAGAATATCTGTTTACCGCCGACATTAGAGACAACTTTCCGCCCTACATGTACCCAACCGATGAAACGCTCACTCTGAAAGTTGGCGCCCAGGTAATGTTCATAAAGAACGACTCTTCGCCTGCAAAACTTTTCTACAACGGAAAAATTGGAAAGATAACCGAAATAGATGGAGAGAAAATCGAGGTGCTTTGCAAAGGCGACTATGCTCCGATAGATGTCAGGCGGGAACTGTGGGAAAATGTGCAATACTCGGTCAACAGCGAAACAAACGAGATCGAGCAAAATGTAATTGGTGAGTTTGAACAATATCCGTTGAGGCTGGCATGGGCAATAACGGTACATAAAAGTCAAGGACTTACATTCGACAAGGCAATCATTGATGTGCATGCCGCGTTCGCCTTCGGACAGGTGTATGTAGCGCTGAGCCGATGCCGTTCACTGGATGGGCTGACGCTGAAAACTGCCATTTCGTCGCATTTAATAAAGTCCGACACCGATGTTATAACTTTCTGCGAAAATGCCCGACAGAATCAGCCAGATGAAAAGCGACTAAATTCGTATGTGGTTTCATTCCAACGCGATATTTTGCTCAAAATCTTCGATTTCAATTTGTTGCAAAAGCAACTTACGGATGTTCGCAAAGTGTATATGACAAATTTCAACAAGTTCAATCCAGAGTATTCGCAAAAGATTCTTGATGTCGTGCAGCAGTTTGATTCGCAAGTTTTTGATGTGAACAAGAAATTTGTCGTGCAGTTGTGGAAATTATTTTCAGCATCGCCAGATGTACAACTGAAGGATGATGAATATTTGCAGCAGAGGATTTCAAAGGCATCGGAGTATTTCTTTGCCAAGCTAGGCGAAACCATTGGCGAACCTTTTTCGCAGATGCTTTTTGAATCCGACAACAAGGAAGTTGACGAAGAAATGAAATCGGCGCTTGAAGCATTGGAACTCGAATACTGCCGTAAGCGCAATGTCCTTGAAAAGACCATTGATGGCTTTTCAACCGAGATGTACCTTCGTATCATTTCCGACACCGAGGACAAGTTTTCTCCGACATTCAGTCGCAAGTCGCGCTCCACGTATTCGATACCTGGCACACGCAAGGAGCTGTTTGCCTCGCTTAATGCTTGGCGCAAGTCGGTTGCCGATGAGTTTAGTATGCCAGTTTACTATGTCCTTCCGCAGAAGTCGCTTGTTGACATAGTAGAAAAGTTACCACGTAACGCAAAGTCGCTTAGCAAGATAAAAGGTATTGGTGCGAAAAAAGTTGCAGCCTACGGCAACGAGATTCTGAATATAATAAACGACTACTGCCGCACCAATGACATTAAGGACGAATCTGCATTGCCAGAACTTCAAGAAGTTCCAGACGCAGAGCCTGTTAAGAAGAAAAAGGAAAAGAAGGAGAAGACTCCCAAAGTTGATACGTACAAGAAATCTTTGGAAATGTTCCGGCAGGGAATGACGGTGGATGAAATTGCCAAGGAGCGTTCGCTTGTTGTATCTACGATATATTCCCATTTGCTTAGATTTATTTCCACCGGCGAGATTCAACCCGAGGAGCTTGTCGGCAAGGAAAGATTTACCGAAATCATGGACTACCTTGAAGTCCATGGCTCGTATGAAAACATAACTCAACTTTACACCGATGCCGATGGCAAGTTCACATACAATGAACTTCGTGTCGGTCTAATGTTTTTGGAGAGGATGGGGAAAACTGAGAATTAAAATCATTGGATTGCAACCCCTATCCCAAGAAATAAGCCGCATTTACCGAATGACGATTTACGTTTTTTGCAGCGCAATATTGCAATCGGCGCAACACATTGCACCGCTACAAATGTATGTACAGACGCAAAATTTTGCATCTCTTCAAACGGGCATTAGCCCATGAAACCTGAAACTTGAAACCAGAAACGTTAAACTTTAAACATTGAACCTCTTTACCACCTCCGCCAACTGATGAGCACCTTCGCGACGGGAGTATTTGGAGGTGTTTATTGAGTGGCAGGCAATGGAACCTGTTTGTGCAAATTCGGAATACAAATCGGAAAGCACTTTTGAAAGATGATTCTTGTCCTTCACGACAATACCTGAATGGGTTTCGTTTATCAAATCTTCCTGCAAGTGAGTGCTAACACCTTCAACTTCACCAACTGGATAATACTTATCTTTCAACGACAACGCTTCTGCATCATTTGAATAACAGAACAAAATCAAACGATGTAAAGCTAAATAATCATAAATTTTAGTGCCTGTAAATGAATAGTAATTGAAAAGGAGCATAATATTATGGCGCACAAGTTCTTTCATAAGCTTACGATTCTCCATTCTAGGAATGACATTTACCTTTTCTATAAGATTATTATACTTATCCGCCACAAGTTTCTTTAAAGTCTCTCCATTGTTTACTCCATAAAAATTCAATTCAAAACTCGAATTGGAACAAGCAAAACGAGAAAAACAATCAAGTACACTTTCAATCGGATGCCATTCATATATCGTTCCGACAAAAGCCACTCTCATAATATCATGACCTTGTTCAATATCAGCTACAGCATTTATCGCATCTGGATTATATCCATTAGGTATAATATAAAATTGCTTATGAACATTTGTTTCTATCTGCTTATGGAAAAACTCATCAACAGTAGTTACACATTTAACATTTGCAAGAAATTTTTTCTCATTGAAAACTATCCAATTTCGCAAGTAATTACTCCTATTCTTATTCTGGCTCCACGGATCCCTATAGTCCGCCACCCACGGAACACCATATTTCTTGCTCAATGCAAAAGCATACTTGAATAAGACAAATGGTTCCCCTGTTGCAATTATCGCATCAACCTTATTCTGTTTCAAATACTCTTTCGCTCCGCGGTACAATCCCGACTTTGGTCCAACAAAGAAAATGAACTGCATAAACTCGTACCAAGCCGTAACAATTTTACGTATCAAGGCAAATTTACTGCGTCCGTATTTCAGCATTATGCGGTTGGCTAGGTTAGGCTTGTATGGAGTACGAATTATTGTGCCGTACTCTGTTGTCTCAACGATAGTTTCATTGCTTTCGCCAGGCGCAATATAGTCAAGTTCGTTGCCATACTTGTTTCCCCACTGCCGCGTTACGACCACAGGTTCTACTCCATATTCCTTCAGATACCTGTACCATGCGTATGGTCTAAGTCCACCTACCGAAACATATGGTGGAAAATCGTATGCCAATATCAAGAGTTTTTTCATCATATATTCACTTTCCAATAGCCATTTTTACGGGCACCTACACGGATTATCAAATTCATTTCCTGCATTTTTTTCAAATATCCATTAATAGTCCTAACAGACACCCCAAACATATTAGACAATTCAGATATTGTTATCCTTTCATTTTCTTGTATCAATTCTAATATTTTATTAAGCAAAATATCCTTATTAATTCTTTACAAACATTTTACACAATATATTCCAAATCCAATTATAAAATGGCTTTACTATGTACTCCTTTTTACAAGCATCGACTACATAGCATCCGAATTTCATCTTAAAATCAGTTATTCCATCAACGAAATGCTTGTCACCGAAATTATTATTCTTTGCAACCTGGCCAAATGTAAATCTCTTACAACCCATTTTTTTCAGTTCCTTTATCACATACCAATGCTCAAAAGCACCAGCCCCATAGTTGTTTTTCTTATTCCCACCTAATGTAAGATATGAAACATCACCATATAGTACTGCCTCGTTTGCCGACAGCACTTCTTCCCCATACTTTGTGACACCAACATACGAAACACCATACTTTGCACCAAGATTTATTTCATTCTCTACATACTTCGGATTGGGGCCAGACTTACTTTGCCCCGAATATGTTTCTCGCAACATCTCTATAACATATTGCGGATCATGCGACACGAAAAATGATAATCCTGCTTCCTCCGCTTTCCTTATGCTTCGACGATGATTACGGTCTATTGCTTTATGCAATTCTTCCTCCGACTTTTCCAAATCAAGATACGCCAATCCGTATTCCACTTCGTTACATTTGTACTTCTTTATATTGCATAGCAAATCCTTACCGCCATAAAATCCCTTAACAGAAAATACACAAGGTTTCAATTTAGCGATTAATTTTTCGACCTCTGCATTTATGATTTTTACTACAACTGATGCATCATTTTCAGAACATACAACAATTTCACCGAATTGTCCCAAACGCTTCGACAACATTGGAAGTTTTCCACTCTGCGACAACATCAATTTTAATCCACCTGCCATAATTTCCCCATCATAAACCTGTATATATATGCTTTTGTTTCCATAAAATGCAGAAATCTCAGAATACATTGTAGTCTGGACAAAATTTCCACAATCCTTGCACAATGAGTTCCATTCATCCACATTACGCGGATTATCGTATGACACAACTACTTCCATAATTTTTCTCCATCATTAAAACAATAGTCAATACAACTGAGTCCCTTTACAAAATCGCCATGCAACTGCGTGTATTCGGGATGAACAAAATCTGTATATCTTACTGTTATTCCATTATCGGCAAACAACTGTTCATCATGATATTTACGACCACCATTCCCCGAAAGGTAAGTATCACAGTCATTCATCTTGCAAATATCAATAAGGCGCTGGTTTCTGTCGGATGAAACAGATTCCATATCGGAAGCAAGCACAATTTCTGCACTTACACCCATATACTTGCACATCTCGCGTATTATGTTGACATTAAATTCTGAAAGGCTATCCGTATTATAATTCACAAGTGTTTCCACCACAGGATAAAACTGCTCAAAATTCTTTGACTTCTTGTACTGGAAATATATTGTCTTGAGCATAGTATCTCGCCATTTCCTTGTATTATCTATTGCAATGTCCTTAATAAGTTTGCTTTCCCCCTTCCTAATCGGCACTGTAATCCACTGCACACCAGATGATATCTTTATCCTTGTCCTGTTGGTTATGGCATCGGCTGTGCCTACCTCAATGTCAACGGTATCAAGAATCACAAAAACATCCGACTTTGCTATCTTATAAAAATAGCCTAACCACGGAAAAAAATTGGGCTGATGTATGGCACAAACTTTCGACATCACAACGATTTATATAAGTCAATTAATTTTTCCTGCTCATTTTCCCAAGTCAGCACTTCCGATGCTGCACTTGTATTCTGCTGCAAAACAGAGTAATCTGCCAATATTGCTTCAAAGCCTTTAATGTACGCACCTTTTTCATCAGGATTTACGCACACGCCACACTTATAGTTCTCCACAATGTTCCGATATTCTGGCTGCTGCGTTGCCAAAACAGGTATGCCAGCATTTATATACTCGAACAATTTGTTGTCGAGAGCATACCAGTACGACATGTCATTCTTGTTCCATGTCGGCACAAGTCCGGCATCTGCCGATGACAAATATGTAGGAATATCCGATGGAGCAATCAATCCATGAAAATACACATTTGCAACGCCCTTTGCTTTGACATATTCATGTATTGGCTCTGCATTTTTGTTTTCACCACAAATAAAGACTAATGCCCTATCGGGAACATTTGCAAATTCGTCAATCACCTGCTCAAGATTCAATGTTCTTGCATAAATATTCGCCCCTATGAAAACAAGTATTTTTGTTGATTGTGGAATGCCAAACTTTTCTCGCAAAATATTAGTCTTTTCAATCTTTTCGCCCTTTTCAGGGATGTTCCGCACAACACAAACCTTCTTTTTAGCCTTCATGTACTTTTGCAAATCGTTGGCTAGCGAATCGTTAACAGTAATAATCTGGTCGATGTACTTATGGTTGTGCTTTTCCCGTCTGATTTGCAATTTTCTAACGACATACGACTTCAGCATAATCGAAAAGCTATTGAAGTTAGATGCATTCAACGGCCACGAGTGAAATAGCTCGTGAGAATCGTAAACAAGAGTTACCGAAGGCTTAATCTTCTTTATGCAACTGCCAAGATGCAACATCGCCTGGTCGTTGGCATGAATGATGTCGAACTGAAACGACTTTACTATTTCCGATGCATATCTCTTGAAGCACGATGATTTCTTTATATCATAAATATCCCTGTTCAAAATCCTGTGAACCTTAACGCCATTTATTTCTTCTCTTTCTGGCAAATCCTTGCCCTTGACAGCTACAAGATTCACATCGAAACCAGCTGCCACAAGGCTTTCTGCCTCACGCGACACGCGTCTGTCGTTGGTAAAGACATTATCGAGTAGTACAAGTATCTTTTTCATCTACAATCCATTAAAAAATCATTCTCAACACTTCGAATGCCTCGGCATATTGGCAACCTATCTGAACGCCTCTTGTCCTTGCAAGTGAAAAGACAAATTCCTTCGACATGTAGTCCTTTCTTGCCTGCGACTTGTATTCCTGCAAGGCATTGTATTTAGATATGAGATGTTTTTCCTCCAGCCGTACAAACGAAGTCGTATCAAACGACAGGTTGTTCCATATCAATTCGTAGCCAAGTATATTCGTAGTCTTAAAAGCACGCAAACCTTCCTGAGCTATAGTCGAATGGTCTTGGTGTATATCGTGCGGACTAGGCATAAAGACCATATCGGGCTTCAGTTCCCGTTTCAAGCGAACCATTTCCTCGAGTATAGGCTGACGCGAATAGTTCAACTTTCGAACCTCGTAGCCATATATGAAAAGATTCTCTGGCTTAATGCCAAGCTTTGCTGTTGCATTCCTTACCTCGGTCTTCAAAATATCCTTTTCAAAACCTTCCGGCACAGACTGTTCTGCCGTAGAAAAGGCAGCATAATAAACATTTGCACCTTCCTCTATCAGGCGGCTTATTGTTCCGCCTACGCCCAATTCTCCGTCATCGGTATGCGGAGCAAGTACCAATATGTTGTTATAGTTTCTCATTTCAAATATTTATCTTTTTACAAAATCCATATATCTCCCGACATTAGCAGAGAACGAATATCGTTCTTCTACTGTCCGCCGAGCACTCTTTCCTATATCGGAAAGATTTGCTTGCAAAGATAACAATTTTTTCAGCATTACAGAATAAACAATTGCTATATCACCGCAAAAGAAACAATCGAACACGCGATACCATGACCATGTTCTGAAATTTCTATGGGAAACGAAAGATTCTCTATTTTGTCATTCTACCAACTTTCATTTTACGATTTTGCGATTCACTCTATCGCAAAATTTTAACCACGTCAAAATATAACTGCAGTTATTTTTATAGACTCATTATATCCCTATTTTCCAAACATTTTTTTCAATTTGAACTTTGCCGCCTCCTTGTAATACTGCATTTTCAATTCAAATTTGGAATATTTTGACGGAGGATTAAACGGATAATTAAGAAGTTCTGGCCATCCTATCTTTATTATCTCCTTATATGCCTTCATATACTTAGGATCACGATACTCATCGGGCAACTGTAAAAACAAATCTATAATCTCCCTATTGCTTAAAGGCACAAACACATCGTGCAAAAAGTCGGATTCTAGTTGACTTTGAGCTTGCCAGTGACCACCACCATCATACTCCCACTCCCAAAAATCCAAAGTTTTATAACCATATTTTTTACATGCACCCTGTACTTCTTCCAAATAATTTTTAAAACAATTATTCAGATCAGGCAAGTCTTCTTTCAGATATAACATATGTTCGTGATTTCTAAAAAAATCTGTCGTTATATTTTCTGGATGAGGACCTGACCCATAATAACTATTCTTAAACACTGCCGCCGTACTACCCCTTATAACCGTATAATTATCCGGATAATAACCGACCATAGACCCATAATATTTTTGCCATATTGGATGAGCCATTGGAGTGTTCGCAATATAAAAATCCTTGAACGACTTACTAACTCTTTTTTTATTTTTTATAGGATACCTATTTAGTCCCACGTCTTGCAATATTTGCGCTGGCAAAAAATAATCCCGTTCCTTCTTTGAATTATAACTAATCCAGAAATACATTTGATTAGAAATATCCTTAATCGTCGAAAGAAGCAATCTGCTATCATAACCTGCCGTTAACGAAAACGACAAATGCCCACGAGATGCCAATGAACGAATACTATTACCAATCAACAAATTAATATTTTTAAGATTCTGCTCTATTCCTATTCCTGAAACATTTTTTCTCTTGTTATACGGATAAAAACGAATAACGACCTTATCACTAACGTTTATATAATGATTGGTAGGAACGCCTACTACATCCTCATAAAATGTATAACCAGGACACCAATCATATGTAGGTTGCAATTTGTAATAGTTTGAATGTTCAAACAAATATTTCTCCGATTTTTCCTTAAGGTCGGTTACAAATCTTAGCAGAAAAATATTTGAGGCTATATTTATAGAATCATTATCGCAATTATAAAATATTGGTCTAAATCCACCAGCATCACTTACACCGTATGCCTTGTTTCCAAATTTACAGAACAACGCAAATCGTCCCGACAATGGATACAAAAAATGCAGAACACTCTCAAATGTATCACACTCTGCAACCATATCCTCCATTATATCCGAATTGTTTTTTTCTGGACTATGAGGATTTATCCAATAACCTAAAAGCAGAAATTCCCTATTGCCGACATTTCTTTTATGCATCTGCAACGATTTTTCTGCATACACATTCATCCCATTGAAAGTTTCCTTCTGCCAGCCATCAAGTTCTGTAACTTCTTTGGCTGTTATTAAATATTGCCTTCTAAATTTTATAAGTTCCATTATTTTTTATGTGTTAATCCAGTACTAATTATCAACACCCCCCAGTCAACGCTACTTTCAACTTGCCGTACTGAGATTCGTATTGATAATATTCATTAAATATATGCTTACCATTTTCTGCGAGTTTTATTCTCTGGCTTTCATTATCCAACAATGATATGATACAAGATTCCCATTCCTGCTCTGTTGTGGCAATCAATACATCTCGTCCTGTTTCAACAAATTCTGATATTGCTACATTTGAACACACCTGAGGTATTCCACACATAAGGAACTCCTGATGTTTCATTGCAATCTTCCCTTTTGTCCTGACATTTACATCCAGATATGGGGAAATGCCAATATCAAATGATGCAATAAGGTTATAATAGTCATCGTCATAAAAATGATGTTCCACATTTAACCCCTCAAGTTCCGTGTCAAGATTCTTTCGACAGATATACCTGAAAACAAATTCGTGAGTCTCTCTAACCTTCTTTAAAACAGGAAGCAGACGGCGAATCTGCTCAAAATTCGGAGGAGACCCCATCCAGCCTATAACTGGAATATCCTTAATCTTATAGTCTTGCTTAACTATATAATTATCAGTTGGAATTGTCCAATATATTTGGTTGACCTTAAACCTGTCTCCATACATTTCCATCTGAAATTTAAAACCTACAGTTATCTCATCCGCTTGTTTCAAAGTATCCTCCATTAACTTTGGATTTGCCGAATAATCACCGCCATCTGTCGTATCAATTATCAATCGGGGCACAACATTTCGTAATCTTTTTTCTATGTATGCAGTCTTTCGTGGATAATCAGGAATAATGCCCCTGCTAATCCATATTACATCATAATTGTGCGCCTTTAATATTTGCGGTAGCCTTCTCCAAAGGCATTTCGAAAAAAACAAATACTTATGTGCCCATGTTCCATTATCAGCAGCAGTACATTCCGACAAGGTATTTATATAAAAATTGTCATATTGGAATCCGTCATTCTCAAAAAACTTTTTCCAACCACCCATCCTTATATTAGAACCGGTCAAATCTATAGGCGTGTACCAATATGCAGCAATTTTTTTTACTTGCACATTTTTGCTTTTTTTGCAATGCACTACAGAATACGCAAACACAATGGAATTAACCAGCACTTCTACAACTTTCAAATAAAAATATGCAAATTTCCGTAATACCCAATCCATACATTTATTTTTTACAACTATTCCACGCGAAATATAACCTTGGAGAACTTACAAAAGTTCGTATATATGCTCTTAATTTTTGCCATTTATTCGTATAGCTCCATGTTATCGAACTCCACAACATATCATACAATCTAATCCCTGCC
>JBGUHW010000166.1:0-4368 GCA_045112395.1 Bacteroidales bacterium | reverse complement strand
CTTTTTATAAATCTGCCAATCTCCTTTATATTTCTTCTTGATAGTTGTTATTATTGTCGTATCTGTGTTCTCAATAGTGTCTATGTGTTTGTATATGAACATTTTATAAATAGTATTTTCGTCATAGAAATTCAAATCGCAGTCCTTGAAGAACCTTCCGTGTCCGTTTTCTATTGTATCAATTCCGATAGACCATGTTTTATCGCTCAATATCTGATTGTTGTTATCTGTTATTATTTCGTGATAATTCAAGTCATTTATAGATGTTTTAATTGTTAGGTCATCCTTTATTATTTTTGAGTCGGATTTCATTATTGCCCATATACCCATATATCTTCCTTTATCATGCTCAGGGTGATATTCAATAATTATGCAACTAGGTAGTAATATCAATATTAGGATTAATGATATAATTATTGTTTGAAGTATGTTTTTCATGTTAAATTTTCAATGTTTGGGCAAAAATAGCAAATTGTTTTGAATATCCAAAACTTAGCAAGATTTCATCCACACAAACATACCATGGCTTATTTTCCCTCCATATTTCGATATGCTTTTCACTTCCTCGCACATTACGATATTGTGATACGGGAAGCACTTGTGCAGAAGTTCGCGAATGTCCATGCCATAAACAGAGTGCGTGTAAAGGTTCATTATTACAAACGATTTCCGTTTTGCAATCTGATTTACATTGGTTAGCAGGTTTTCAATCATTTCATCGAAAATCCACTTTTCATTCTTTGTTCCGCTGCCAATAGCTGGCGGGTCGAGGATTATACCATCGTAGGTGTTGCCTCGCTTGATTTCTCGTTCTACAAACTTTTGTGCATCTTCGGTTATGAGACGGATGTTGCTTCTGCCAGAACATTCAGCGTTGTGGCGAGTCCATTCAACCATCTTGCGTATGGAATCGATGTGGGTTGCCTTTTCAACGAAGTTGGATGCGAAAACCGTAGACAAACCAGTGTAACCGAACAAATTAAGAAAACTTTCGTTCCCAAAGTTTTCATGTTCACGCTCAATGAACTGCCAGTTGATGACTTGTTCGGGAAAAATGCCAATATGTTTGGAAGTGGTGAGTGAAAGTTCTGCGGTGATATGAGTGCCTTCCCGACCCTTCGACAGGCTTGCTTCGACAAGCTCAGTACGATGCAGGGAGCGGGAAGGGTATTCCATCTGCCATGTTTCTGGAATATGCTTGAAAATATCCCATTTGCCCGAGTTTTTTGATGTTTCCACAAATTCGGCATTTGCCATTTCTTTCCATTGTGTTTCGGAAAGATGCGGTTTGCTTGTGGCGGTTATTTCGGGGCGGATGAGGGTAATTTTACCGAAACGCTCAAGTTTGCGACCATTGCCGCAGTCAATGAGTTCGTATTCGTTCCAGAGGTCGTGGATGCAGATTTCCATTACTCGCAGCTTGCAAATTGGGTGTCAACAATTCTATATAGTTTGTCGCCACGACGGACAATGTCGTTGGTCTTTATAGAGAACAAAGATCCTTGCACAACCTTTTGCACTGGCTTCAAGTCTTCGCGGATTTCATCTACTGTTTGTTGCAAAGCGCCTGTTGTGGTGCCAGTTATCAGGATTTCATCGCCGACATTCAGTTCTTCTGCGGTTTCGAGTTTGATTTCTGCAACATTTATCTTCGAGAAGAAGTTGAGCACCTTGCCAAGATATACTTTTGTCTTTGTTGCCCTTGAACCATAAACTTCCGACCATTCGCCAAGTCGTTGTCCGAGATAGTAGCCGTCCCAGAATCCACGGTTGAAGACCGTTTCCAGGCGTTTTTTCCAGCCATCAATCTTTTCGCGGTCGTAAGTCCCATCAAAGCATGAGTTCAGTGCTTCGTTGTAGCATTCAACAATCGTCTTTACATATTCGCAGGAGCGGGCGCGCCCTTCAATTTTCAGTACGCTTACGCCTGCATCGATGATTTTGTTCACGAAACCGATTGTACACAAGTCTTTTGGCGACATGATGTACTTGTTGTCTATTTCGAGTTCGTCGCCACTTTCGATGTCGGTAACGCGGTAAGCCCTGCGGCATGCTTGTAGGCAAGCGCCTCGGTTGGCAGAGTGGTTGTATTCGTGAAGGCTGAGGTAGCATTTGCCAGAAACCGCCATACACAATGCACCATGGCAGAAAATTTCAATCTTGACCAGTTCTCCCTTTGGTCCGCGAATGTCGCGCTGGCGGATTTGTTCGGTGATGTATTTCACTTGGTCAAGGCTTAGTTCGCGTGCGGTAACCATCACATCACAGAATTGTGAAAAAAATGTAACCGCCTCGATGTTAGAAATGTTCAGCTGTGTTGATGCATGTACCTCAACGCCTTTGCTGCGGGCGTACTGCATAACTGCAATGTCGGAAGCAATTATGGCTGTAACATGGTTTTCTGCTGCAGCATCCACAACTTTGTGCATCTTTTCCATTTCCTCGTCGTAGATAATGGTGTTTACGGTGAGGTAAGTCTTGACATTGTGCTCCTCGCATATCGAAACAATGTTGCGCAAGTCGTCGAAAGTAAAGTTGTTTGACGAGCGAGCACGCATATTAAGTTGCTCAATGCCAAAGTAAATCGAGTTTGAACCAGCCTGTATTGCAGCCATCAGCGACTCGTATGAGCCTACTGGAGCCATCAGGTCTATGTCGGTGCGTTTGCGTTGCATTATTCTTCAATAAGTTTTTTAGCGTTCTTTACCTTTTTGTCAGTAATTGCAAGTTTGAATACATCGGAAACCGTGTCAACATAATGGAATTCAACTCCTTCGAGGTAAACAGGCTTTATGTCGTTGATGTCCTTTTCGTTATCGCGCGAAAGTATGATTTCGGTTATTCCAGCGCGTTTTGCTGCAAGAATCTTTTCCTTGATTCCGCCAACTGGCAGAACTTTTCCACGAAGAGTTATTTCTCCTGTCATTGCAATGTGAGATTTCACTTTGCGCTGTGTGTATGCCGATGCTATTGCAGTTGCCATTGTGATACCAGCCGATGGACCGTCCTTTGGAATGGCGCCTTCGGGCACATGCAGGTGAATGTTCCATTTGTTGAACACTTCGGGCTTAATTCCCAGAACATCGGCATGAGCTTTTACATATTCCATAGCCAGTTTTGCCGATTCCTTCATCACATCGCCGAGGTTGCCCGTGAGCGTCATTTTGCCATCGCCAGCCGAAAGACTAGTCTCTATGTAGAGGATTTCGCCACCTACAGCCGTCCATGCAAGACCTGTAACCACACCGGCATATTCTTGATCTTCGTACATGTCGCGGTGAAATAGAGGTTTGCCGATGAATGTTTCAAGGTTTTCAGCGGTAATGGTTTTGGGGTATTTTTCGTTCATTCCGATGGCTTTTGCCAGACGGCGAGCCAGTTTAGCAATCTGCTTGTCGAGGGCGCGAACTCCCGATTCGCGTGTGTAGTCCTCGATAATCTTCAGCACAGCAGAATCGTCAACCTTGATTTTGTACTTCTTGATTCCGTGGTTGTCAAATTCCTTCGGAATGAGGTGGCGCTTGGCAATTTCCAACTTTTCCTCGGTTATGTAGCCACTTATTTCAATCATCTCCATTCTGTCGCGTAAAGCTGGATTTATGGTCGAAACGTTGTTTGCTGTTGCAATGAACATTACCTTCGACAAATCATACTCTTGGTCGAGGAAATTGTCGTGGAATTCGGTATTTTGTTCTGGGTCAAGCACTTCGAGTAATGCCGATGATGGATCACCCTTGTAGTCGTTTCCAACCTTGTCGATTTCATCGAGGATGAACACAGGATTTGAAGACTTTGCCTTGTTGATGTTTTGCAAAATCCTTCCAGGCATTGCACCAATATATGTACGGCGGTGTCCGCGAATTTCTGATTCGTCGTGCAGTCCACCAAGTGACATTCTGACATATTTTCTGCCAAGTGCGTCAGCAATGCTTTTGCCAAGCGATGTCTTGCCGACTCCCGGAGGGCCATAGAGGCATAGAATTGGCGATTTCAGGTCGCCCTTAAGTTTCAGAACAGCAAGGTGTTCGAGTATACGGTCTTTAACTTCGTCAAGTCCAAAATGGTCACGGTCAAGGACTTTCTGCGCATGTTTCAGGTTGAAATTATCCTTTGTGTACTCGTTCCATGGCAAGTCGACAAACACATGAACGTAGTTCATCTGCACTGAGAATTCGGCCGACATCGGGTTTAGCTGTTCAAGTTTTTTCAGTTCAGCCTCAAAGACTTCAGCAATTTCCTTGCTCCATTTCTTTTTATTGCCTTTTTCGCGCAGTTCAGCGATTTCCTTTTCGTAAGGGGAACCGCCAAGTTCTTCTTGTATGGTTTTAATCTGCTGATTAAGAAGGTATTCGCGCTGTTGCTTATCCA
>JBGUHW010000165.1:0-5117 GCA_045112395.1 Bacteroidales bacterium | reverse complement strand
CCGTCATAAGGTAATTACGAATTTACATTTCTTGTTCCATAACATTCAGGATAATCGCTGCAACTCCAAAATTCTTTTCCCGAATTGACACCTTTCTTTGCCAAGCGTTTTAACATTGGTTTGCCGCATTTGGGGCAGGTCGGTGCTCCAGTTTGAGCACTTTGCTCTGTTCGATATGCAAGCCTCTCTGCCGTTAGTCCTTCGGTAAAGCCTCCTTCTTGTTTGAATTTACTAATCTGATTTTCTATCTGTTTGCCAAGCATCATTATTAGACGGTTGCATAATACAACCAAACAGTTTGCTTCAACTATAGAATCTTTGGAACATAGCCATTTATCAAATTTGTGCTTTTGGTTAAGTATATGAATACTGCTTAGATGCTGCACATCGTCTTTGTAAGTTGGATGATCAAGAGAAATGTACGACACAGCAAGATGTTCTTCAGATTTTACCGACCAAGGTATGCTCTCGTGCATAAGCAGCCAATTGAAGTAATCGTTAGCTAGTTCGGAAAGGCTTGCACGTGCTACATCTGTGAGGCGCATTTCTGTTTCCTTTGAAGTAAAATGTCGTGAATTGCCTTCTGCAATGTTTGCGGTTACAGAGCGTGCTGCTTGTGTCATCTGGTCGTATTGACGACCACAGGGATCGTTGTTACGATTAAGATTGCGAAGGCAAAATTCCTGAGTAGCAAGTTGTATGATATTTGCTAAAACCCACGAATCAAGCCAGTAATATCCGAAATTATTCAGTTGCATGCATTTTAAATTAACACATATTGTCTAATATTGTGTTGTGTACAATTTCGAGACAAAAATATCATTTTTATCTCATCCTACATTTATTCATGGAAGAATATTTTCACATCATTCGATACGTTATGCCTTTTGCCTATTCTTTCTACAGCGGGATCCTGCAAATATTCCTACCACAGATATAATGCTGAGTGCCACTACAATCCATATCCATAAACGACTATCGCTTTGGGGATTCTCATCCGTCTTGGGAGCATCGATTTCGGCAAACGGATCCATCTCGCTGAGGTATTTGCCATCGGCAATCAGCCGAAGGGCGTACTCAAGCATAACATCGGTTTCTCCATCAGCACCCATTGTGATTTCATTGTATGATAGCGGGAGTTCGTAATCAGGAAGCAAACCGCGTCCCCAAGGGGTGCGTTCGCATACGGTTGTGTCGAAAACAACCTTTACCATAGGGATGGCAACAGTGTTAAGAGAATTGGGCAATACAATATTGGCTCGTTCTAGAGCAGTAATGTAATGGTAGGCAGAACCAGTTTCACGACCTACGCTCACTCCACGGCGGTTGCGTACCAATACCGCAGGGAAAATCGTTGCGGCCGACATAGAACTGCCGTTTGTAAGCACATAAACTCGCCCTGTATACTGGTGACTGCTGTCGGGCATAATGCAACAGCTTGTTTGAATCGTGTCGAAGCAATAGTAGCCAGATTTGCCTTCAAGTTGTTGGTATTTCGGGAAAATTATTTCATCATCGCGGTGATTTTCGCCGTACCTTAAGTATTCGAAATTTCCCTGTTTGTTTACATACAGATGGCTTCCGCGTTGACGGTTCATTGGTTGCTGCGCGAAGCATGCCAGCAGTCGGTTCATTACTTCGACATCGCCCCCCTCGTTGTTGCGCAAGTCGATAATCATATTGGCGGTTTGGCATTCGCCTATCCATTGGACAAGCTGTTCCAATTTGGTGCTGTTTATGTCGAATGTCCTGATTGACAGATAGGCGGTTGAATCGTTAAGCTGACGCGTTATATATACGCTGTCGGTGCCATGCATAGTATTTATTGTGCTCCATTTCATTATTTCGTTTATTGGAGTATCTTTTACAATAAAACGAGCAGGATACAAACTGAACGGAATATCCACTTCCTCGCCATCATCAAAGACAATATGACTTTTTGTATCGGCAGTAGCGCCTTGGTTCAATAGTACAGAGAACATGCTCAAAAATACGCTAGCCTCTTCCATGTGACTTTGTACATCAAGATCGTACAGGTCGATGTACTGGTATGTCTTTTTCGCATAATCGCGTGCAGAAATGCCATCTATGCTAGTTATTACCCGTCCTGCGTATTGTTCATAACCTTGGCATGTAACCAGCACGCGCAGAGTGTCGTTACACCACAAATAGAATAATACAGGAACATAGAAGTCGCATGGCTCTGTTTTTTGTCGGTCGGGCAGAAGTGTCAAGTGACTGTCGTGTATCTGATGTACGAACCGTATCAGGGGCACTGGCAGACGCAGGGGTATTGAATCTTTTACCGATTGGCGCAAGTCTTCCACAACCTTATGATATTCATCTTCGGACATCAGTCCGTTCAGCGAGGGATATATTTCCTTCACGGCATTTTCCAGTATGGTAAGGTCTTCGCACATCTTTTCTGGTGAAATTGGATCTTCGCGTTCAATGATGTCGAGGTGAAACTTACTTTCCAACCCAAATGGTGTCATTGGATCATCTGCCATACCAGTTTTTGCTGTGACAGATATGCACAACGACGGTTGGTTTATTTTCCTGTACGACCAACCTAATTGTCCAAGAGTGTCGCCGGCAGCCACTTTCTGTCCACTTTTGAAACGATAGTTTCCGCGCATACCATCAATAGTTATTCTTCGACCATCGGCGATGGTTATTGATAAATACCCCGATAAATATTGAGGGTCAACATTATCAGGAGTGCCTATGTGTTGGATATTCTCGTCCCAAGTTTTTTGTGGATCATAATAAAAAGAACCTTCAAGCCCAAGTTTCTGCCTGTAAAGTATGTCTGCATAAGTAATTGTACCATCAGCAGGGCAAATTACAAAATCACCATTCTCACCACTTATGAATATGTCGCAGCAATTGTATTCTTTTCCAATATAGGAACTGGGCTGGCTAACTATATTTTCGCCAGCCTTGTGACCCGCCATAGGCCAAAGCCATGTCTGCGCAAATGCTACAGATGCTTGAAAAATGATGATTGTCAGCATGACGGCTGAACTTTGAAATATTCGTCTCATATTATGCGATTTTATTATTATCAAGATGCAAATATAAAATATTATTTCATTCGATGTAGAAAAATGGAAAAAAGAATATTAGTTACCATATAAAGATATAACTATCCTTTATATTTAGAGACCTTGCAAATGAAGATTTAGAAATGAAAACTGCAAGCGTTTATGCCTTTTGCATTTCTACCACTCCTTATACGGCTTCTTGCACAACTGCGAATTGTTGTATTTTTTGTCACCGGTTACTTCCTTGTCAATCCATTCGGGAAGAGAGAATTTTGTATCTTCGACAGGGACTTCGATTTCGGCAACTACAAGTCCTGCATTGTCGCCCAGGAACTCATCGACCTCCCATTTCAAACCTTGTTCGGCAGGAATAACATAGCGATATTTTTCGATTTGAGGCTTGTCGCACATGGTGTCGAGCATCTGGCTGGCTTCGGCAACTGGTATTTCGTACTCAAATTCGTTGCGGCTCATGCCGACAGTTTTATCTTTGAATGTTACAAATCCCTTTTCGCCAGCAATACGCACTCTTACCGTCATTCCATTCTGCGTGGGAATGTACCCCTGCCTGTACAGCGTGGGAGTGGCAAGCGACTTGTATTTGTCGCTCCTGACGGTAAATTTATGTTCTATTTCCTTTGCCATGTGCATTTATAAAAATACCCGCCATAATGACGGGTAATGTATTTTGCTGTTTTGGTTTTATCTTCTTCCGAAACGCTTTCCCTTGTTGGTGTACATTGTATGCATGACCTTCTTGGTGTCTTCGAATTGCTTTAGGATTCTGTTTACCTCAGCAACGCTTGTTCCGCTACCATCGGCAATTCTCTTGCGGCGGCTTCCGTTGATGATTTCTGGATTTTCGCGCTCAGCAGGCGTCATGGAGTGAATTATTGCCTCAATGCTCTTGAATGCATTGTCATCAATGTCAATGTCCTTGATTGCCTTGCCAAGTCCCGGAATCATGCTTGCAAGTTCCTTAATGTTACCCATCTTCTTGATTTGCTGAATCTGGGCAAGGAAGTCGTTGAAGTTGAATGTGTTCTTTGCAATTTTCTTTTGCAACTTGCGCGATTCCTCCTCATCGAACTGCTCTTGCGCGCGTTCAACGAGAGAACGAATATCACCCATGCCGAGAATTCTGTCGGCCATACGCTGCGGATGGAAAACATCGATTGCATCCATCTTTTCGCCAGTACCGACGAACTTAATAGGCTTGTTTACCACACTGCGGATGGAAATTGCAGCACCTCCACGTGTATCACCATCCAACTTTGTAAGTATAACACCATCAAAATCAAGTCTGTCGTTGAATTCCTTTGCAGTATTTACAGCATCCTGACCAGTCATCGAGTCAACTACGAACAATATTTCCTGCGGATTGATAGCCTTCTTGATGTTTTCGATTTCGTTCATCATTTCCTCGTCAACAGCCAGACGACCAGCGGTATCGACTATTACAACATCGTAGCCGTAAGTCTTGGCGTGCTTTATACCGTTCTGGGCAATCTGCACGGGATTCTTGTTGTCATCTTCGCTGTAAACTGGAACATTTATCTGTTCGCCAAGCACCTTTATCTGCTCGATAGCAGCAGGACGGTAAACGTCGCAGGCAACGAGCAAAGGTTTCTTGCTTCGCTTAGTCTTCAACATATTGGCCAACTTACCGCTGAAGGTTGTCTTACCAGAACCTTGCAAACCCGACATAAGGATTATTGCAGGATTTCCCTTGGTGTTTATGTCAACGGCATTTTCGCCCATAAGCTTGGCAAGTTCGTCATGTGCAATCTTGACCATGAGCTGGCTAGGCTTGATGGACTTGATGACATTCTGTCCCATTGCAACTTCCTTTACAGTTTCGGTGAACTGCTTGGCTGTCTTGTAGTTGACATCGGCATCAAGCAATGCCTTGCGAACATCCTTCAATGTTTCAGCAACATTTATTTCGGTAATCTTACCTTCGCCCTTAAGTATCTTGAACGACCTCTCTAATCTTTCCGATAAACTTTCAAACATACTGTTATTTCGTTAATTCAGACTATAATCAAAAAAAAAGAGCCACTTGTGAGA
>JBGUHW010000164.1:0-5787 GCA_045112395.1 Bacteroidales bacterium | reverse complement strand
ATTATCAATTATCCATTATCAATTGTCCATTTCTAATTGTCCATTCTCCATTATAATATCACATTTTCCTGTCGTCCTTCCAGATACGAATGCAAATTGGATCTTACGATGACAAACCTTTTCTGCATTGCTTCCTTCGATGCGTAGCCAACATGCGGCAGCAGTATGGTGTTGGGGGCGGAGAGAAGCGGATGATTCTCTGGCAGAGGTGGCTCGGTTTCGTAAACATCGATTCCTGCACCGGCAATCTTTCCTGCCTTCAGCAGTTCGGCAAGTGCGGCATTGTCCATCACTGGTCCGCGCGCTGTGTTTATTATTATTGCCGTTTCTTTCATCTTTGCAAGCAATTCTTTGCTTACCAAACCTTTGGTTTGCGGGTTTGCTGGAATGTGCAGGCTTATGATGTCGGACTTTGCAAAAAGTTCATCCAATGTGGTGTATGTTATGCCGTCTATGTTCTTTTGTGTTCTGCTATATGCGATTATTTTGCATCCGAAAGCTTTGAAAATGCGAGCGGTAGCAAGTCCAATCGCTCCCGTGCCTACAATGCCGACAGTTTTTCCGCAAAGTTCAGTACCAAGGAAATTGTTGCGGTTGCCGAGCTTACGAGTGTTGCCGTCCATTTGGCTGAAGTTGCGCATCAGTGCTACTGCAAGTCCCACTGCGAGTTCTGAAACAGCCTCGGTGGAATATCCAGCTGCATTGCTGACTTTTATTCCATGCTTTTTGCAGCATTCTAGGTCTACATGATCGACACCTGTGAAGGCAACGTTCAGGTATTTAAGGTTAGGGCACGACTCTATTGCCTTTGCCGTAAGCTTTATGTTACTGATGTTCACTATGTCTGCATCCTTCATGCGGGCAATAAGTTCGTCTTCGCCTTTGGGGATGTCGTTATAATATATATATTGGTGTCCCAGCTTTTCGAATTCCAGTTTTGCGTCTTCGAGTTCCTGCTTCGAGACACCGAGTGATTCAACTTGTACTATCTTCATCTTTATTTCAGTTTTTGTATTTCTTCGTCAATCTTTGTCATTGCTTCAACTGCGCCCATTTCGAGGTAGATGTCGGTGATTCTGCCTGTGTATGCCGAATGTTGCGGGTTAACCTCGATGATTTTTGCTCCGTGCTGTTTTGCCACATGTGGGAGATATGCCGCAGGCTGAACTTCGCCTGTAGTTCCGATTACGAGCATTACATCACATTTTCCAGCGAGGTCGAACGATTCTGTGTAGGCGTCTTCGGGGATTCCTTCGCCAAAGAATATGAATCCTGGCTTCAGTTTGCCGCCGCAGTCGCAGCGTGGAACTTCGTTTGTGAGCTTGAGCGAAGCGGTCGGATATTTCTTTCCACACTTGAGGCAGACGAAATGTCCTTTTCCACCATGGAATTCAATCACATGCTTGCTTCCTGCCGCCTGATGCAACGAGTCGATGTTCTGTGTGATGACTGCCTTCACCATGCCATCCTTTTCCCATTTTGCAAGTGTGGTGTGTGCCTTGTTTGGCTGGGCTTCCTTGAAAAACTTGTAGAAAACCTTGTTCACAACTGGCCAGGCCTCTTCGGTGCGATGTATGTAGGTGTTGAGTTCCAGCATCGACTGGTCGTACTGTTCGTAAACGCTGTCCTCGCTTCCGCGGAAGGTCGGGATTCCGCTTTCCTTCGATACGCCTGCACCGGTGAACACGCACAGACATTTTGCATTGGCTATGAGTTTTGCCGCCTCTTCAATATTGTTCATAGTTGAATGTCTTTGTTAACGGGGCAAAGTTAAGCAAAATATTGTAGTTTCCCATTTTTGTTTTCCCGAAAATATCCGTAGATTTGTCAAAAAATATTTTTTATGGCAAACGAGTCAAGTTGGTACAATATTGGTTTCGAGGAAGCAATAGGCGAGGAATATGCAGGACAGGAAATGTACAAGAACATTCATGTGTATCTAAATAAGGACTATTCCGAGCATTTTGTTCTGCCGTTCTATTTTCTAATGGGACTTCACGACTACGTTTGGAGCTCTGATGGCAAAAGACTTCTGCTTTCGGCATGTTCCGGATTTTTTGAATACGAAGTTGGGTTGCTTCCCGAGAAGTACGCAAAATGGACTCCGCTTATTGTTGTTGCCGACATTGCCAACAAGCAGATTCTGAAGGTTTACGAGGGCAAAGGAAAGTTGTGCTGGAACAGTGCGGAGACAGACATAAGTCAGAATGATGGTCTTAAGGAGTTTTCTTATGATGAATGGACGGCAAATTACGAGGTTCGCAGGGAGGAAGTAGAGAAGCTTGTGGATGAAATGGAACACGAATATACAAGGAACTTTTTCGCTCATCATACGGGACCTGGTCAGCATCGTGTTTTGGGTGATGCTATAGATGAGGTGGTCGAGGAAAGGGTGAGTAGCCAATTCCCCGAAGAAGAAATTGGTTCCGAAGAGTATGAGGAAAAGTTGAAGTCGGCGCGTCGAAAACCGTACATTATCATGATTGCAGTTTGTATTGCATTGGTACTGTTGCTGTTGCTGGCAAAAGGCAACTGGTAAATATTTCACAATTCTTTGTTGATAAAAATATTTCCTTTTTTGTTTTGCGGCAATTTAAGATTTCGTTAACTTTGCATAATGTTTGTTAATTATTAAAACCGACGGCTCGATGGGATATAACCGAGGAAAAATTTTATGGATAAGTTAGCATATAAAAATGCAGTGAACAAGGTGTTTATGGCTGTTTTGATTACTGCCATCCTTGGTGTTTTAACTTCTATTTTTAGCGCATTTATCGCTACAACAGCAGCTTTGGACATGACACAGGCAATCGTAATGGGTACTTCAATGCCTTTTACAGGCCTTTTGACAGTTCTTATTCTCCCGCTTCTTGTAATTGCTGCTAATATTTATTTTGTAATTTGCCTCGGTCATTTGGCAAATGCAGTACACGAGAATGATGTTCCTGCAGTTAAGAAACTTCGTTCTGCAATGATTCTTAGCATCATTTCTTCTGTAATTGGTTTGTGCATTTTCCTCGTAATTTTGTCGGGAAGCTTGACAGCTATCGCTACAATGACAGTAGTAATCGGTCTCGCTTGCTTGGTTCTTAGCGTTATCGCTTACATTTTCACCCTCATTGCTTACTCAAAGCTCAAAGCTTCTGAAACATTCCCAGGTAAGGACGGTGCAAAGCTTTTGTTCATCTCTGCAATAATCGCTCTTTGCTGTGGTGTTGTAGGTGCAATTCCTTTCCTCGGTATTGTTGGTGGTCTTGGTACTATCGCTGCAATGGTATTGAATATTGTTGGCTGGCTCAAGATTAAGAATTCTGAAGTAGCTGAATAATAATTCAAAAGCGAATTACAATAAAAAGTCCTGCTCCAGTATGGGGCGGGATTTTTTTTGTTGTGGTAATTTGTGCTTTTTGCCAATACAAATCTTTGCTGTATCTTTGCACAAAAATTATTGAGATGAAGAACTTGTTGGAATTTATAGTTTTCTGTCTGGCAGTCTTTTGTGTTTCGTGTGGTGGTTCTGCTGATAACGGGAATTCTACTGCTAAGTCATACGCTGAGATTAGACAAGAAGAACCTAACTATATGGGTGACTCCACCATTTACGATGGTATTTTGTTGTCGCACGAAAACAAAGTCAACGACTGGGACAAGGTTGTTCAGGATTCGCTGGTGAAGTTTGTGTATCTTAAGGCAACTGATGGCGCTTCGGTGCAGGATTCCAAGTACAAGAAATCGCTTAAGGCTGCCCGCAAGGCTGGACTGAAGGTCGGTTCTGTACATTATTTCCGTATGACATCAACGCCAGAAGAACAATTCAAGAACTTCAAGAAGACGGTAAAAGTTGATGATCAGGATCTTGTGCCTGCTGTTTTTGCAGAATGTGAGTTCAAAAGATCGTCGAAGGAGGAATTTTCCTCTGCATTGAAGTCGTTTTTGGACAAGGTGGAAAATTATTGCGGCGTGAAACCTATAATCTGTTGTTCCGTAGGCGTTTATCACAAGCGGTTGAAGAAAGACTTCTCCGACTATATGTTCTGGATGTCGAATCCGACAATTCCAAGCACTAGCAAATATACCCTTTGGCAGACCGATTCGTATGTCGGAGCTATCGATGGTATTGACGGCGGTGTTGATATTAGTACATTCAACGACAGTTGCGGAATTGATAATCTGCTGATTAAAAAAATGTAACAGATGCTGAAACAAGTTCAGCATGACTAAAGAAAGAAAATCGTCAATCTAAAATTGTAAATCCTAAATGTCATTTCTTAATCCTTCTTTCCTCTGGGCTTTGTTTGCGATGGCTATTCCGGTGATAATCCACCTGATAAACTTCCGCAAGCCAAAGATTGTGTATTTCAGCAACACTTCATTCATCGAGGACATAAAGAAGGAGACACGCACGAAGACCAAGCTTAAACAGATTCTCATTCTTATTGCCCGAATGCTTACGATTGCGATGCTTGTGTTCGTGTTTGCTGGTCCCTACATTCCGACTGGCGAAAAGCAAACCGATAAGATTTCCGACTTGTCAATAATCTACATTGATAATTCGTTCAGCATGGACGCCGATGCAGGAAACGGAAAGATGTTCGACCAGGCAAAGCAGATTGCAAAGGACTTGGTGTATTCCAATTCCCCATCAATGAATTATGTATTCATGTCCAACGATTGCAACTCCGACTATCGTGCAACGCTCAACCGCGACCAAGTGGTGACAAGCATTGATGATTGTTCCATAACTGCAAATTCGTTGAAAGTTGACGATTTGATTTCGAAAGCGAATGTTTATGCTCGAAAAGGAGAAAGCGCATCGCTGTATGTTATTTCCGACATGCAGAAATATATGTTTGATGATATAGAGACCGAACTCGACAGCAATATTAATGTTGTGCTGCTTTCGCTCAATCCAACTAAGGTTAACAACTTGTACGTTGATACCTGCTGGTTCGATAGTCCGGTGCATAGGGTTGGGCAGAACGAATTGCTGACGGTAAGGATAGCAAACAAGTCGAGCGAGGGTTTCTACGATATTCCATTGCAGTTGTATATAAACGATTCGCTCAAGGCGATGACGAGTTTCAATGTTGAGGCTGGCGAGTCGGTAGATGTTGACGTGGCTTACCAGAATACAACGGCAGGAAACGTTGCTGCACGTCTCGAAATTTCCGATTACCCGATTGTTTACGATAACATCTTGTATTTCTGTTATGCAATATCCGACAAGACAAGGGTTTTGACGATAAATGCTAGTGACGAGAGCCGTTATCTTAATGCCTTGTTCGGAAATGATGAAAGTAATTTCCTTTTCACTCAGGTAAAGCAGGGACACGAGTCGGATGTGAATGTCAACGATTACGATCTGGTTGTGCTGAATTCTGTGTCGGAAATTTCATCAGGCTTGGCAGAACGGCTTAAAACCTTTGTGAATGGTGGCGGTTCGGTTTGTTTGATTCCTGGATGCAGTATTAATTACTCATCGCTCAATAGTTTCCTCGAATTGTTTGCTTTGGGTAAGTTTGATGGTACAACTGCGCGCGATGTCAAGTTGTATGGCATTGATTACAATAGCAATCTTTTCAGAAATGTCTTCGCAAAGGAGGAAAAGCAGGGCAGTTTGCCAAACATTGAACTTACGCATAAGTTGTCGTTGTTTTCGAAGGCGGGATTTTCGCCGGTGCTGACGCTCGAAAATGCAAGTCCTGTGCTTGTGGCTGGCGACTATGGCAGCGGAAAATTGTATGTGTTTGCTGCGCCAATCGATAAGGTGAATGCCGATTTTGCAAA
>JBGUHW010000163.1:0-14394 GCA_045112395.1 Bacteroidales bacterium | reverse complement strand
TAAAATCAGGACGGCTTCAATACTATAATTCTTTATAAAACTTACCAGATTTTTGCCCATTCAGACTCAGGGATGTACATTGCATCGCCGTCCTTGATTCCGAATGCCTTGTGGAAATCGTCGATACCGATGAGCTGACCGTTAACTCTCCACTTGCCGAGCGAATGAACATCTTCCTTTGTACGACGGATAATTTCCTCGTCGCGGATGTTGTTTGCCCAAACCTTTGCGTAAGATAGATAGAAGCGCTGCTCGGGAGTGAAACCATTGATTGTCGGCTGCTCCTTGCCTTCCGAAGCCTTCTTGAAAGCATCGAATGAAATCTTCAAGCCTCCGTAATCGGCAATGTTTTCACCAAGCGAATATTCACCGTTTGCGTGCAGTGTGTCGATAACAACTATTGAGTTATACCTGTCGATCAGCACTTTTGCCCTTTCGTTAAACTTGGCAGCATCTTCTTCCGTCCACCAGCAAGCAAGGTTTCCATCCTTGTCGAAGTTACGGCCTTGGTCGTCGAATCCGTGAGTCATCTCGTGTCCGATAACAACGCCAATTGCACCATAGTTTACTGCATCGTCGGCATCCATATAGAAGAATGGTGGCTGAAGAATACCTGCAGGGAAGCAGATTTCGTTGGTGCTTGGATTGTAATATGCATTTACAGTCTGCGGAGTCATACCCCACTCTTCCTTGTCAACTGGCTTGCCAATCTTGCTAACCATGTCATCGAACTCGAACTCGTTGCATCTTACAACATTAGCATAGTATGAATCTTCCTTCAACTGAAGCTTCGAATAGTCTTTCCACTTGTCGGGATAACCGATTTTTACAGTGATAGCAGCAAGTTTTTCCAATGCCTTAGCCTTGGTTTCTTCGCTCATCCAGTCGAGGTTCTTGATTCTTTCACCGAAAGCCGAACGCAGATTTTCAACCAAAGTTACCATACGCTCCTTTGCCTCGGGCGGGAAATACTTCTGTACGAAGATTTCGCCAACACATTCGCCGAGACTGCCGTTTACAACTCTTACAACGCGTTTCCATCTGTCCTGCTGAACAGGAACGCCCGACAAAGTCTTGCCATAGAATTCAAAGTTCTGCTTGTTGAGGTCTTCGCTCAAGAACGAAGCCGATGAATTTACAACATTCCACTTCAAATACTGTTTCAGGTTGTCAAGCGACTGCTTTGCAATTATATCGGAAACACCTGCCAAAAACAAAGGCTGGCATACATTGATGTTTTCCTTTTCAGCAATGCCCTGAAGCTCAAAATACTTTGCAATGTCAAAGTTAGGAGACTTAGCAGACATTTCTTCGATAGTCATCTTGTTTGTCGTCTTAAACGGGTCACGTTCCTCAACGCTTCCCATCGAAACATTAGCAAGCTGGTCTTCGATTTCGAACACATTCTTTGCTGCTGCCTTGGCATCTTCTTCCGAATAGCCAATCAAAGCGAACATCTTTCCTACATGCTCAACATACTGCTGACGAACCAAGTCTTCCCTTTCGCCCTTGTCGGTGTAGTATTCCTTGTTTGCAAGACCAAGTCCACTCTGGTAGTACCACGGAATATTAAGGTCGCTGTTAGCCGGATCGCTGGTTCCGAACAAACCAAAGAAAGCAGAAACACCTTGACGGTGCATCTTGGCAACCATGTCAACAATCTGAGCCTTGTCGTTGATAGCATCAATCTCGTCAAGCATAGGCTTTATTGGAGAAATGCCGTCGGCATTGAGTTTTGCCTCGTCCATACCAAGGTTGTACAGAGTAGCAATCTTCCATTCTACCGAATTTTCTTCGTTCTTCTGATTTGCCAAGTCCTGGATTAAGGTATTAACCTTCTTGTCGGTTTCTTCGCCAAGGATGTCGAACGAGCCGTAACGAGACTTGTCGTTTGGCAACGGATTGTTCTTCTGCCAACCACCTGTTGCATAAGCATAAAAATCAGCCGATGCCGATACGGTTGTATCGAGGTCGGCCATACTCAAAGCCTTGTCTTCCATACTTTGATTCAGATTTGAGTTGCATGCGGTAAGACCAAATGCCAGTCCACATGCCATAAGTTTAAATATAGATTTCATCGATAACAATTTTTTTGCAAAATTATTCCTTTTTTGCAATCGTTATCTTTGGTTCCTCGTGGTTTAACAATCTTTTAATATTCTTGCGGTGAGTGACTATCAGCAATATGGCTACAAGTATTGAAAATACTGTCATTGTGATACTATGACCAGCCACACGGAATATGCCGAGCACATACACTACAATCGGGAAAGCAACCGCCGCCGACATCGACGAAACGGAAACTATTCTTGTTATCAGCACAACGATGATGAATACGCCCAATGCTATCGCTGCTGACAACGGGTCGAGAGCAAGCACAAGTCCGAGCATCGAAGCGACGCCCTTTCCGCCCTTGAATCCGGAAAAAATCGGAAAAATGTGTCCCACTATCGCCATCATACCGAACAGAAGCTGGTACAGATAGTAGGCTTCGGAACCTTGTGCGACATAAACCGAACCTTCTAGCGATGCAAACTTGTTGAGCAGCATCACAAAGAACATCGTCGGCACAAAACTCTTTATGACATCGGTGATGAAGACAGGAATGGCGCATTTCCAGCCAAGCACACGCAGAACATTTGTCGAACCAGCATTCTTGCTACCGTGTTCGCGTATGTCGATTCCGTAGAACCATTTGCCGTACCACAATGCCGAACTGAATGAACCAATCAAATAAGCGGCGATTGCAAGCAATATTATTATAAGTATATTCATGTCTTAATGTTTTTTCTACTTCATCCTCTTTGTTCTATCGAGGTCGCGCTTGGTGTCGCGGTCCTTGATGTCCTCGCGTTTGTCGTGCAGTTTCTTACCGCGAGCCAATGCAATTTCCATCTTTGCGATTCCTGCCTCGTTGAGGAAAAGCGACACCGGCACTATAGTCAAACCCTTCTCGGCGACCTTTTTCTGTAACTTGTTAAGTTCCCTGCGATTAAGCAGCAACTTACGGTCGCGCTTGGGGTCATGGTTGTTGCAAGTGCCGAGAGAATATTCAGAAATATGCACCGATGTAACCCACAATTCATTCTCCTTGAAAACACAATACGAATCGGTGAAATTTATCTTGCCTTCGCGAATCGACTTTATTTCCGTCCCCGTAAGCACAATTCCCGCAGTGAACCGCTCGATAAATTCAAACTTGAAAGATGCCTTCTTATTTTTATATTCAATTTTTTTCATTGTCAATTACAAATTGTTCTTTATCACACATTTAAAAAGAAACTCATAATTATGCCATCCATCGTTAGCGAAACTGCAATGCCTAATACGACAAGGAGAACCGACAATATCATGAACACAATAATCCTGTCTTCTTGTATTTTCAGAAAATACAACGCGCCGAAGTACATGAGATACAATCCGTACACCACGAGCACCCAGAAGAAAAACAGACTTGGGAACACTGCCAAAATCGCATACAGCATATAGAACGGAAGCATACTCTCCAGCAGCAACAGCGATGACTTCCGATACTCAATGTTTCCATAAAGACGACAAATCCAATTTTCCAGGAAAGTTACCAGCAAGTAAGTTAGCGCAAAAAACAGCGTGATAACAACCGTATCTAGCAGGACAATCGGGAAACCTTCTTCGGGCATACGGTTAAGTGCGGAACCGAACAGCACAATCACAAAGAATATGGACATCAGCACAGGATAGACCTTGCCATGCAAGTCTTTCGCTGTCATTGATGAGAACTCGTAACGCTGCCAATAATGGCGCGGATTAGCGAAAATTTTCATCATTTTTCCGATGACACTTTTTACAACCATAGTCTTTGCAAAATCTTGCAAAGATAGTGTTTTTTCTGAAATGTTGAAAATTTAGTTTTGGAAGCAACAGGGCAAATATTTCCGGCAATGCAAATCGTATCTTATACGCCGCAAAGCATTGCGGCGCTACTGATTTCTCATTATAAACCACATATCCCTTTTGCTTATGTCTGCAAAATCGTAAATCTAAAATCGTAAATCGTAAATCAATCTTACAACCCCGCCTCCATTTTCGACTGCGCTGCGTATTGTTGCGCTATCGGATCGTTGGGATTCAGTTGTGCCGACTTTGAGAAATATTTGTAAGCTTCGGCTGGATTGCCTTCGGTGCCGTAGATTATGCCTAGGAATTTTTTCACTTCTGCATCTTCCTTCAAAGCATCGGCCTTGAGCAGATACTCCTTTGCTTTTGCAAAGTCGCCCAGATTTCCGTACGACATACCTAGATGGAACGGAATCTCGAACTTGCTTGTATTCAACGAGTATGCCTTCGTCATATAATAAACAACCGAGTCGTTCTGCTTAGGATTTGCTGAATAGTAAATTTCACCAAGCTGGTAGTAGGATTCGTAGTAGTCGGGCGAAAGTTTTGCGTAATCCAACCAGATCGCCTTTTCGTATTCAGGATTGTCGATGTTGTAAGTCAGCACGCCGACGGTATTGTTCCACACATCGCGGTTTAGCGGATTTGAATGCAAAGCCTGCTTGTAATACTTGAACATCGTATTGTAGTCGTTATCAAGTTTGTAGTAAATATTGCCAATACGCACCAAGGATTCGGAATTAAGGCTATCGAAACTCAATGCTTTCTCGAAATACGGAATCGCTTCGCGCATAATGCTGTCGCGCTGAGCAATAAAAGCAAGGCTGTCGGCTCCGTGACACTTTGAAGCACGTTTCTCCGCCCCTTCCGACTGCGTGTAAAGGTCGCTCGCATACGAGCTGTTGCCCTTTATGCTATTGACGCTTACATGCACATCGTGGGCAAAAAGCGTTGATGAATCTTTCCAGTCCATATTACGGGTAACGGTCTTTGCTGAAAATGCCAGCGCAGCAACACCTAGCATCGCTATCGTAACGTTGCGCCACATCTTTTCCTTTTCGGGGAACTTTTCAGGCAAAACTTCGGCAAATGTGTATGCGATGGCAAGGCAAAATCCTATCGACGGCATAAACAAGAACCTTTCGGCCATAAATGCACCCACGTTGAACAGCAGGTTTGAGGGCAATATCAGCGTAGCACCATAGAAAAATATTGCATACGAATACACCGACTTGCGCTTAGGCAGAAGATACACAATCGCAACCACAATCATTCCAAGGTGAAGCAACAAACTCAAAATCACCTGCCAGTCTGTCCATTGCATTGTTGGAATCTGGTACGGATAGTAGTCCCATGTAAGCGGATGTGGGAAAACGAGCAACTTCAAGTACAGAAGCAGCGTGTAGGTCACAGTAGCATAACGTTCACCGCCTGTCATGTTGAGGAATGGATTGTTGAGCAGAAGTTCTGCCTCGTTACCGAACTGGTTTACAATGACATTTGCCCTTATTATCACATATAGCAAAGCTCCGAAAAATGCAGGAATTGTAACCTTCACATAGTCGGAAAACTTTGGCTCGTAGAAGAAATACAACGAAAGCGGAATAAGGAAAACAAATGCCACAGTGGTTTCCTTCGACATAGAGCCGAGGAAAATGCAAGCAAAAATGGCAACCAACAGCAATATTCTCTTCGTCAAATCTCTCTTTTCCAAGAACTTGATTGCACAATCCAATGCCAGAAGCCCGAAGATGAACGCCATAATCTCGTCGCGGCTCTTGATATTGGCAACCACCTCGGTATGAAGCGGATGCACCGCAAACAGCATTACTGTGAGGAAAGGAATGCTCAGGAACCAGTAGCGTGGCTTGTGATTGCGGAAAAGCTTTTTCAGCACATGGTACATCAGCAGAAGAAGCAGGCAGTAGTATATCACATTGAAGAAATGCCCAACGAAGGGAGCAGCTACGATGTCGCCCGAAAAGTCGGGAGCTTCGGTCTTCTTGCCGAAAATTTCGAGTTCGATGGCGAACATTACCACCGACAACGGACGGTAACGACCCCCGGCAACTTCGTCCATGTCCTTGCCGAACATTCCTGCCATAGTATCGTAGCTCAGAATGTCCTTTATGCCCGCGAAACCTTGCTGCGTAAACTCGTTTTTCCAAATGGTTACGGTGTCGTCGAGGGCATAGCCGTGTCCGAGAGTGTTGGCATAGAGCATAAAGCCGAACACAACGATTATCACTTTCAGTATAATGTCGCGCTTACGAGCCAAGGCATTGTCTTTCAGTATCGTACCAACTGCAATGGACTGGTTTTCCTTGCGCGGAGTATCTTTTTTCCTAATGGCATTCATCTGTCAAAAAATTCAAAACACAAAGAAAATGAAAATATGGCGAAATAGGAAAAAAATTTGTAGCGGCGCAATGCATTGCGCCGCTACAAATTAATTATACCAATTGTTCATTGTCAATTATCCATTGTTAATTGTTAATTATCAATTATTTTCTATCACCGCATACATCCTAAACGTACCCCTATCATCATCAACCGAATCGAGGACAATCTTTCTATCAATTACTCACTTTTTTCTTTTATAATCTAAAAGTTACTATCTTTGTGCAATAATATATTAGAATAATATGAAATACTTTTTGAAATGTTGGAAGCACTATGCCGACTTTAAGGGCAGAGCAAGAAGAAAGGAATACTGGATGTTCCTGTTGTTCAACTACATCATATCCTTTATTATAGGGACAGTTTATTACATTGGAGTAATGTTCCAGGCATTCGCAAAATTTTCAAGCGGAGAAATGTACAATATGGCACTCAGCGGCCTGTATTTTGGAACTGGCTGGGTAATGGTGATTTTCTGCATTTTGATGGCATATAGCCTTGCCGTATTGCTACCTACGCTTGCTGTGATTGTACGCCGTCTGCATGACATCGGCAGAAAAGGCACTTGGCTATTATTACTACTCGTTCCCATTCCGCTGTATTGCATATTTTATTTCTGCATGTTTTCACTTGTAGCCGTAATCATATTAGGAATCCTGATGATGATATGTAGTCTTGGGATAACAGTCCTTTACATTCTTCTCGGTTGCATCGACGGTCAGAAGGGCGAAAACCAATATGGTCCGAATCCGAAGGAAATAGAAGAAGCTGAAATGATAAAAGAATAAAGAGAATATACAATTAACTAAACACACAAACGATGAGAAAAAATTCATGGATAATTGCCTTATGTCTGTTAATGGCAATAAGTTGCAACAATGCAAACAATGGAGAACAAAAAGACGAAACCACTGTGGATTCGCTTGAAATGGCTCGACAGGATTCCATCCAAAAGGCCGAAGCGGAGGCAAAACTGAACGAGGAACGCGAAGCCGCCGAACAGCAGAAACGAGACGAAGAAGCCGAACTGTTCTGCAAACAATTCAGCATCGAAGACCTACTCGACCTGCTGGAGCATTACGGTGGCGCAAAAATTGTACAAAATGGCGGACTGACATTCATTTACGAAGATGAAATAGAAAGTACAGATGGTGATGTTGGCGAAGATAGAATCGTCTATGGCAGGGAAATCGAAAAGGGCGACAAGAAAGATTTCGGCTACAACCTGATAAGCACCAGCAAACATTCCTGCTATTACGAACTCAACCTTGACACATCTACAAATCCATACCTGTACTTCGCCAACAAGGACGATGCCGATAGTTTCTACGACAGGGTTGCAAATCATAAACCTTTTGAATACGAAGGCAAAACCTACTACATAAACAATAACAACGGCGTACTTTACATCGATACAAAATACGATGAAGATTCCTACGAGACTCATTATTGCCTTTACCCGCCAGAACTCGAAGACGGATTCTACAAAATAAAGATTGATGTGTGGATGTAACAAAGGCTAACAGGCTAGAAGGCGAAAAGGCTAACGGACCAAAAGGCTAACAGACGAACAGACGGACAGCCTAAAAGGCGGAAAGGCTAAAAGAATGCGGTTTGACCCCAAAACATTAAGGCCGTTAGCTAGCAAGACGCAAGACTGTTAGACAGCAAGACTGCGAGCCTGTCAGACCGTTAGCCCATTTGCATATATAAAATACATTTCTTACCTTTGCTCAAAATTTTAGTTTAAATAATATGAAGGAGTTTTCGTTCAATCTTAATCGCCATTGCCTTGTTCCAGGTCTTGTTTTGTTGGTTTTAGGCATTATTGGCACCAGCATTTATCCGCTTTTTGCAGGCGAAACGCAAACATTGATAGATTCCAGCAGTTTTATGAATCTACTTATCGACGAAATGCCATTGCTTATGCTGATAATGACATTGCTTTTCGCCCCTGTCGTAGAGGAATTTAGCTACAGAAGCTGGACGATGAAAAGCAAGTTCTGGAAATACTTTTCATTGGTTGCAATTACGGCTTTCACATATTTCACTATTTACAGCATAATTCTAACCTGCGTTACATTTGTAGTTCTGCTGTTCCTGTTCTGCATTTTCAAAGGCGACAAGCACAAGGACCTGATACAATTCCTTCGTATTCTGGTGACGAGCATTTTGTTTTCGCTTGCACATTACCAGAACGAAAGCGGATGGTTTGCTGTTATGACATTTATTTACAGATTCGGATTAGCGTTGATTATCTGCTACATAGCACTGCGATTCCGCTTTATCTATTCCATTCTGTTTCATTTCGCCAACAATCTGCTAGCATTTGCATTGTCATATTTCTTTGTTACCGACTACACTTTCGAAATAAACGATGAAAACCATACCGCCAAACTTACGGAAATTTCAATGTTTGATGAGCAAATGGACCACTGGGACGAAGGAGACATTGTTCGCACGGGATGCTTACCTACTGTAGCATACAAACTAACAAGAAGTTACAAAAAAGATATAATGTACTATCCGTTGGTTTCAAGATACAACCACTATTGCTATTGCGCAACAGCCAACGACAGCACTAAACCAATTCATGGCTGGCAACTTTTCGATGAATTTGTGCAGCAAACCGGGTTAAGACTCGACACTGTTATTCCAGAAAAAATATACCACCTGGAAATAACCGACACTTCGAGGTTGGTCGTAAGTGTAGAATACGAAAACACAATGGACAATTTTGTGAAAAATTTACGAAACGCATATAGAACCTTTTTTGTGCTTGACGACGGCTGTGAAAACATTAAGATTTCAAACAAAATAGAATCATACTGGCAAATTGATATGGAAAAACTGATCCCACATCTTTACGAACAATACGGAATAAAGGTTGAGGAACGCGACAATAAAGACTGTAAGATTATTTACATATCGGAACCGTAACAAAAGGCTAAAAGGCTAACAGGCTTGCAGGCTAACAGACTTACTATCCTACAGTCTTATAGGCTGATAGTCCTGCAGTCTCATAGGCGAACAGACGCGAAGTCTATAACCATTAAATGGTTGAACTTTAAATTGTTGAACCTTGAACTTTAAACTTTAAAATCATCGAATCCTCAACCTTTAGCTCGGCGTAAGCCAAATCCAGCAATCTGCCAAATCAATCGTAAATCGTACTTCGTAAATCGTAAATTATTATTACTTTTGCCATCGCTATGGAACAAATAAAATTAACGGTTAACGGACTTGCCGACAGCAACAATATGACTGGCGCATACGTTGTTGTGCTCTCGGTTGCACACAGCAAAAAGCGCATCCCCGTAGTCATCGACGCCACCGAAGCGCAATCCATAGCGAAGAAAATCACAAGTATGGACACGCCGCGTCCACTAATCCACGAAGTGTTCTCTATTTCGATGCGGAAGTTCGATATAACTGCCGAAGAAGTGCTGATATACAAGTTCGAAGAAGGCATATTCTATTCGCGCATATTCTTCAGCCGTGGCGAACAGCACGAATTTGTAGAAACAAAGACTTCTGATGCAATTGCGCTCGCACTAATCTTCAACTGCCCTATTTTCACCACATCGGAAGTCGTTGACAAGGCTGGCGTAATACTCGCCGAAGACGAGAAATACCTCAACTCGGAACGCTATTGCTTCAACCTCAAGGAAGCCGACATTGACGCACTCAACCAACTGATGCAAAACGCGATAGACGAAGAAGACTACGAATACGCATCTATCATCAGGGACGAAATTAATTCAAGAAACAACAAAAAGGATAAAAATGAATAACAGCGGAATCAAATTCAGACTTATCGTGATGAATTTTCTCCAGTTTGCAATCTGGGGAGCCTACCTAACCTGTATGGGAACTTATTTGTTCAACCACAACATGGGCGGACAAATCGGTATCTTCTACTCAATACAGGGTATTGTTTCGATATTTATGCCGGCACTCATGGGCATAATCGCCGACAGATGGATACAGGCACAGAAAACATTAGGTCTTTGCCACGCCATTTCGGGTATTGCAATGCTCTGCGCAGGCTTGTACGGCATAATGGCTGGCGATGCGGTGCAGTTTGGCGTTTTGTTCTCGATTTACAGCGTTGCCGTTGCATTCTACATGCCGACTTTGGCACTATCGAACTCCGTAGCATACAACGCTCTCGACAAGGCCGGACTTGACACGGTAAAGGCTTTCCCACCAATTCGTATCTTCGGAACTATCGGTTTCATTTGCACAATGTGGATTGTCGATTTGCTCGGATTCCAACCAACGGCTGCACAATTCGTTGTCAGCGGCGGAATTGGCATTGTCCTCGCAATATATTCGTTCACAATGCCTCAATGTCCGACCAACAAGGCTGCATCCAAATCCTTCGTTGACGCTTTCGGACTACGCGCATTCTCGCTGTTCAAGCAGAAAAAGATGGCTATATTCTTCATCTTCTCTATGTTGCTTGGCGTTTCGCTGCAGATAACAAACGGATTTGCAAATCCATTCCTGACAAGTTTCGGAGATATAACCGAATATGCCGACACCTTCGGTGTTCAGCACGCAAACATCTTGATTTCGCTATCACAGATTTCCGAAACCTTGTGTATATTGCTAATTCCGTTCTTCCTCAAGCGTTTCGGCATAAAGAAGGTAATGCTCATTGCAATGTTCGCTTGGGTACTTCGTTTCGGTCTGTTCGGACTTGGCAATCCGGGTTCGGGCGTATGGATGTTCATTCTCTCGTGCATAGTTTACGGTGTAGCATTCGACTTTTTCAACATCAGCGGTTCGCTTTTTGTCGATAAGGAAACCGACACCTCAATCCGCTCATCTGCTCAAGGACTTTTCTTCCTGATGACCAACGGAATAGGTGCAACAATCGGAACATTGGGCGCACAGGCTATTGTAAACCACTTCGTATATTCGCAGGAAGGAGCCATGAACGTTTGGAACGGCTGGCAGACAAGCTGGTATATCTTTGCAGGCTACGCACTTATAGTTGCAGTACTGTTCGCAATCTGCTTCAAGTACAAACACGAAAGAGAGACAAAATAACATGAAAGTCCTATTGACATACATAGGTCCCGAAAGTGCCATAAAGGTCGATTTTCCCATTATTCCCGATTACGACAGCAAGATTCTGCTATCCGAATCGGACTACCAAAAGGTTTTTAAAACTCTGATCGACCAGTTCAGATTTGTTGAAATACATGCAACAAAGCAAGAAAGGGAAATGGCCGTCAAACTATACATCGAAAATGCATTGGTGCTAAATGTCGACATTGCATGGGACGAGGAAGAACAAGCATACCTTCCACTGATAACGATGTCGCAACCTATGAACGAGGACTTTGACGACGATATGGATGAGGATTTCAACGATAATTTCACTGATTTCAACGACATTGACGAAAAGCCTCACCACAAAGCACATACACACGGAAAAAAGAAAAAACTGTTCAACTGATGAAACAATATCTCGACCTACTACAGCGCGTACTCGACGAAGGCGTACGCAAGAGCGACCGCACGGGAACCGGCACGATAAGCGTTTTTGGACACCAGATGCGCTTCAACCTGCAGGACGGTTTTCCCTGCCTCACAACAAAGAAGTTGCACCTTAAGTCGATAATCCATGAACTGCTGTGGTTCTTGGCTGGCGACACCAATATAAAGTACCTGAACGACAACGGAGTACGCATCTGGGACGAGTGGGCCGACGAAAACGGCGACCTCGGTCACGTGTATGGTTACCAGTGGCGCTCGTGGAAAACTCCCGACGGACAGACCATCGACCAGATTTCGAACCTTGTGAAGTCGCTGAAGGAAAATCCCGACTCGCGCCGCCACATCGTTAGCGCATGGAATGTCGCCGACATCGACAACATGGCTCTTCCACCCTGCCACGCACTGTTCCAGTTCTATGTTGCCGACGGAAAACTTTCGTGCCAGCTTTACCAGCGCAGTGCCGACCTTTTCCTTGGTGTACCGTTCAACATAGCATCCTATGCACTGCTAACCATGATGTTGGCTCAGGTTTGCGGATACCAGTATGGCGAATTTATCCATACTTTCGGCGACGCGCACATCTACCTCAACCACCTCGAACAGGTACACACTCAGCTCGAACGCACACCGCGTCCGTTGCCTAAGATGAAGATAAATCCCGATGTAAAGGATATTTTCTCATTCAAGTACGAAGACTTCAAATTGGTTGACTACAATCCATATCCACACATTAAAGCAGAAGTATCGGTATGACAGACAGACAGATAACTATGATAGTAGCCGTTGCCGAAAACGGAGCCATCGGCAAGGACAACAACCTGCTGTGGCACATCAGCGGCGACCTCAAGCGCTTCAAGGCGATAACAACGGGACATTCCATAATAATGGGACGCAAGACATATCTTTCGTTCCCGAAACGCCCCCTGCCCGACCGCAAGAACATAATTCTCACCACTGGCGACAATACTTATGAAGGTGCCTACACCGCCAAGAACATCGAACAGGCACTTACCCTATGCGACAGCGATGAAGTGTTTATAATCGGTGGAGAATCAATCTACAGGCAGTTTTTGCCATACACAACCAAGATTTACCTCACACGCGTACACCGCTCATACGAAGCCGACACCTTCTTCCCCACCCTCAACATGGACGAATGGGAAACCATTGATACCGAAGAACATCTTGACGGAGAACCACCGTTTACGTATATTACGCTGAGAAGAAAAGGAATGTAAGATTCCATTGTTTGGCGCATTTTTTTGTAGAATCGCGCCATGGCACGATTCTACAAGAACCAAACGATTATGTTATTTCTTGGTTTCAATATTTGCTGGTAACAACATATTATACCCCAAAAACAGGTCGCTAATGTACCAAATTACATACATTAGCGACCAATTTCGTTGAATATATTCTACGCCATCACCGCCTCTCTTACCCTTACCAACTTTTTCAACAAATCTTCCATAAGGTCTAGCTTGAGCATATTTGCGCCATCCGATTTTGCTACGGCTGGATTTGGATGCGTCTCCATAAACAAACCATCGGCACCAACAGCGACACCCGCCTTTGCCATTGCCTCAATCATCTGCGGTAATCCACCAGTAACGCCACTAGTCTGGTTCGGTTGCTGAAGGCTATGAGTAACATCAAGCACAACGGGATAGCCCAATTGCCTCATTGTCGGAATACCACGGAAATCAATCACAAGGTCGGTATAGCCGAAAGTTGTACCACGCTCCGTCAACATAACATTCGAATTGCCAGCCTCGACAACTTTCTGCGCTGCAAACTTCATAGCATCCGGCGAAAGGAACTGACCTTTCTTTATATTTACAATCTTTCCCGTCTTTGCCGCTGCGACAAGCAAATCGGTCTGTCGGCACAGAAAAGCCGGAATCTGCACAATATCAGCAACCTGCGCAGCAAATGCGGCCTCCTCTGGAGCATGAATGTCGGTGCATATCGGCACATTAAGTTCCTGCTTTATCTTGGCAAGAATTTCCAACGCAGCCTCATCGCCTATACCAGTAAACGAGCTTATACTGCTACGATTAGCCTTACGATACGATGACTTGAATACAAACGGAATGTCAAGTTTTTCGCAAATCGCCTTCACCGTTACGGCTGTTTCGTAGGTTATATCAAAATTCTCGACCACGCATGGACCCGCAATCAGGAAAAAGTTGCGATGTCCTGTCAAATCAGAAAGATTCATCATTTCGCTTTGTTTTAGTTTGCATTATAGCAATGGCAAAAGTAAAGAAAATTCTTTAACCGCATAAATGTTATGGTTAGTTTTTAACAAAAACAGATTCAACAATAAATGTCTGCCATTTCAAAAAATCACAAATAAAGTCTTACCTTTGCGCAAAATAAAAACGCAATGATAACAAACGAAAAGTTGAAATACAATGTCGCTGTAATCGGTAGCGGAAGCTGGGCTACTGCGATAGTCAAGATACTCACAGCCAACCTTGAACGAACATCGTGGTGGGTAAGGAAAGAAGAAATTGTGGAAGGAATACAAAAGTACGGACATAATCCAAGATACCTGAGCTCCACTTTCATCAATCCCGACAGCGTTGAAATCAGCACAGACCT
>JBGUHW010000162.1:0-9752 GCA_045112395.1 Bacteroidales bacterium | reverse complement strand
ATATGAACTTGCTGCCCTTCTCGGAATAGAAACCTTCCGAGTTGGAAACGATTGTCTTATATGTGTCGATAATGCCTGGCAAAGCTGAAAATAATTTTATGCAAAGTTATGAAAAAACTATCATTGTCCGATAAAAACGATGTCGTCATTCCACAACCTTTAGCTCACGCAGCGCAGCAAGTAAAACTGAACGAACAGCATAAGGAACGTTGCTTGTGAGTTCGTTTATGCGGAATCTCCCATCGGTATTTTTAAGGAGATTACGGATAGCAGTCTTCACAACGCTCTCCGTTCCGTATCGCGTGTTACGACTAGCTTCCGAAATGACCATTTATTATTCCTCCTCCTTGTAATACACCTTGTAAAACTTTCCCTTTTCGTCCTCGCCCTGCTCAATGAGGTTGCGGTTGCCGTGAACGTAGATGTGGAAATTCTTGTCCAGCTTGATGACGCTCTTGAAGGCGCGGCTCTGCTTCTTTACTGCTGAATCGGAAATGTTGAAACTTTCGGGAATCTCAAAGTCGTTTTCGCGAGAGAAGGTATCCTTGAAAGTCTGGAACTGCTGAATGACTTCTGGCTGACGAATAACCGAATCCTCGAAGTTCTGCATCTCGAAGTTTTCGTTCTCCTTGAAAAACTTTACCGAACGGTTGAGCAAATCGGCCTGGTCGGCCTTCGACATCTCAAACTGCTGCGGCATTTCCTTGGTGACAAAGTTCTTGTACATTGACATCACATTCTGTGTGTTGTAGTACTTGTCCTGACGCTGCCTGATGTGCAGAAAATCATCCGTCCAATAATGCGCTTCGGTGTGGTTCGTATTGTCGATAACCTTCACTACGAAACCGTTCTCGCGCTCGTGATTGAACACTATGCAGCCCTTGTCCATCTTGCGCGGATTGATGCCACGGTCGCACTCGATGCAGAAGTTTTCTCCGTCGCGCTTTACCTTTAGGAAAGTGTCCTTGTTTTCGGACTTGAACAACCCTACTGCATCAACAATCTCTCCCTCGATCTCGCAGTCGCGGAACAGCACTACATAAAATTCGCCCGACTTGATGTTCGGATGCGAACTTTTTTCGTACAAGTGCTTGGTCAAGTTTACCGACTGCTCGAAAAGCAGAGAACTGTCATCAAAAATCTTGGCTACATAGTCACATACCTCGTTGTACGACAATTCGCTGTCGTGGTAGAAGTTGTATAGTTCATCCGACTTGAACGACAAAAGGAAGTAGTCGCGCAATATTTCCTTCATTTCGTCATCAACTTCCATCACCGATTTCGACAGACTGTAGCCTTCGTCTTCGGCCTTGCTGCCTACAATGTGTATTGCAAAGGCTTCTATATTAGTATTTTCGGTTATCATTTCATTTTTAAATTTTCGGTTGTGAAGATAGCAAAATTATCTCAATTCTTTAAGCCAATGTTCAAACATCGGGTCTTGAATTTCCATTTTCTTTCCCGGCATTAAGTCAATAATGTCGCGGGAAACCATTGCATTGCGCAGATTCTTAATGTTTGCTGAAGTACCAAGGTTGTATTTTTTCAACACTTCTGTTGATGAAAAATTATCTACACCATCAATAATTGCATACAAGAAACTTATCTGCTTTGGCGTAAGCGAGTCCAAAAGATTGCTAAACAGAAGGCTAAGTTGTGCCACAATGCTTTCAAGTGCGGAATTTACAATTTCCTCCGAGCATACATCGGCAGTGCGAAGCCACGACTGTTGTGCCAACTGCTGTATATAATAAGGATGCAAGGATACCATCCGCACAAGTTTCGTAGCCAGTTCGGCACTAATCTTCTTACCTGTGTCTTTGAAACGCTTCACTACAAATTTCGACATCACATCTTCGGGAATCTTATCCAGAAACATTATGTCGCCAAACCTGTAGAATGGCATTTCGTAGTTGCCAAAAATGTCCATCAACATGTGCCGTTTGCTGCCATATAGGCAATAGCTTACCGAGTTGTGCAACTGCCAGTGTGCGCGTAACTTGCGTTGAAATCCCAACGGGTCGCTGTACTCGTTGATGGTTTGGAACTCGTCAATACACACGATGAATTTCTTTCCTTTTTCCTTTGCTATCCGCTGTGGCAAATCAAGAATTTCGTCAACGGAATAATTCTTTTCATGAAAATCCAAGGAGACAGAAAAATCAACCTGCTGCCCATCGTCTGAAACAGAAAATTTAGGACCAAATGAGCCAAGATATTTTTTTACGGCAAGCGAAAAAGCATCGAATTTTGTTGTCGTTGCTTTCATTATGGCATTGACATACGAATCATAAAATTGCTCCTCGTTGCGGCAGTTGAATATGTCAACTTGAGCTAGATAATACCTCTTATCTTTCGAAAGCATAGATAAAACATGTTGCACAAGCGATGTCTTTCCCCATCTTCTCGGCGAAATTATTGTGGTATTTATATGCCCTTTGAAATTTGTCATCAGATGTTCTATGTCTTTCTCTCTGCCAACAAAATCCTTATTCTCAGCAACTTTGCCGTATGCAAATGGCATTTCCAAATCAAAATTATCTGTCTCTTTCATCATTACATATTTTCCGCAAATGTAATAATTTTATTTGAAACAAATATATTTGAAATAACTTTATTTGAAATAATTTTATTTCATCGACACCATGTAAAAACTCTTTCTCCTATTCCCCGTTTTTCTCTAATTTTGCACCGATGCGGTTATTTAGGAACATAAGGTATATCTCTCTGACAAAGATATGGAATCTTTGCCGCTTGCATGCCTTTTACCGCAAGGCTAAGCATGGCAATTTCAGCACAGAAGTTCCTCCGCCAAGTTTTGCAAGCTACGAGCCGACAAACATCTGTAATCTCTCGTGCGAAATGTGCCCTTCGGGCAAAGGACAGCTGAAACGCCCACGCGGAACCGCCGACATGGAACTGTACCGAAAATTTATCCTCGAAAACCGCAAAACCCTTACCAACATCATCTTGCATTTTCAGGGCGAACCGCTTATGTACAAGGAACTCGGCGAGATGATTGCTTTTGCAAGACAAAACCGCATATACACAATGTTCTCAACAAACGGACAGTTGCTCGCACAAAACATTGACCTCATACGCAATGCCCGTCCCGACCACATAATTGTTTCGCTTGACGGACTTACCGACGAAACCTACACTAAATACCGCGTAGGCGGAAATCTGCAAAATGTGTTCGACGGACTAGAAAAACTGTCGCAACTGCCAGCAAAAGAGCGACCTTACATCGAGTTGCAATTCCTCGTCTTTTCGCACAACGAACACGAAATTCCCGAACTGAAGAATCTGAAAAAGAAATATCGCATCGACAAGATTACACTCAAATCGGCACAAATTTATGAAAATTCGCAAGTCGATTTTCTGCCCGAAAACCAAAAGTTCTCACGCTATGCAGTAACCGAAAACGGAAATTTTCAACTGAAAAAGGACTTAAAAAGCCAATGCAAGCGTTTGATTTTCGGAACTGTAGTATGCTTCGATGGACGGGTTGTGCCATGTTGCTTCGACAAGGACGCCGACCACGAACTTGGCAATATTGCCAGCAAAAGCCTACATGAAATTCGAAATTCGAAAAAATATATCGATTTTGTAAATAAAGTTTTCTCTAATCGCAATGAAATCAGCATCTGCAACAACTGCACCGAATAGCCTTAACCGTGTATTCCTCGGCATTGGCGGAAACCTTGGCGACCGTCTCGGCAACTTGCGCCGAGCCGTTGAACTTATTGGCGAACGCATTGGCAGAATAGAAAAGGTTTCATCGGTTTATCTGTCAGAACCGTGGGGATTTAAGCATGCAAAATACTTCACAAACATTGTTGCAGAAGTTTACACAACATTTTCAGTTGATGAAGTTCTTACGAAAGCCTTTGAGATAGAAGCAGAACTCAAACGCACTCGTTCGGGCAATGGTTACGAAGGGCGCACAATGGACATTGACATCCTTTTTTTCAACAACGAAATCATTAATACTGAAAGACTTGTGGTTCCGCATCCGCATATTTGCCAGCGGCTGTTCGTATTGCTGCCAATGGCTGAAATAGAACCCAATTTTGTACATCCACAAAATGGAAAGACCATGCAGGAACTCTCAGAAATATGCACAGATAACGGAAAAATAAAAAAAATCTCATCGAACTAAAAAAAATCATACACCTAATAAGCAAAAAAGATTTATTTTTGCATTCTTGTATGAACGATTATTTTGCACACGAAACAGCAGTCATCGATGAAGGCTGCAAAATAGGAAAAGGCACCAAAATTTGGCATTTTTCCCATGTAATGTCCAATTGTACCATTGGCGAAAGCTGTAATATTGGACAAAATGTAGTAGTATCGCCCGATGTAACTTTGGGCAGGAATGTAAAAGTACAGAACAACGTATCCATTTACACTGGTGTAATCTGCGAAGACGATGTTTTTCTAGGACCTTCGATGGTATTTACTAATGTTATCAATCCGCGTAGCGCAGTCAGTCGCAAGGACTGCTACCGTCGCACCTTGGTAATGCAAGGAGCAAGCATTGGTGCAAATGCAACTGTTGTTTGCGGACACGACATCGGCAGATACGCATTGATAGGCGCAGGTGCTGTTGTTACGAAGAACATCCCCGACTACGCACTTGTAGTAGGCAACCCGGCACGGCAAATGGGTTGGGTGAGCGAATACGGCTGCAAGCTCAAGTTCGACAGCGAAGGATTTGCAACTTGTCCCGAAAGTGGTCAGAAATATAAATTGGAAAACGGAAAAGTAACAAGAATAGAATGAAGAATTTTGCAATAATAGGAGTTGGCGGTTACATCGCACCTCGCCACCTGAAAGCAATAAAGGAAACGGGCAACAACCTGCTCGTAGCTCTTGACAAGAGCGACAGCGTCGGAATCATGGATTCATTTTTCCCGAAAGCCGACTTTTTCACAGAACCAGAACGTTTCGAACGCCATGTATACAAGACACAACATGGCTCTGGCGAAAAAATAGATATTTTCAGTATCTGCACACCAAACTATCTACATGATGCACACATAAGAATGGCCTTGCTCAATGGCGCCGATGCCATTTGCGAAAAACCACTCGTGCTCAATCCATGGAACATCGATGCTCTTTCCGAACTGGAAAAAGAAACAGGACACAAGATCTACAATATCCTGCAGCTCCGTCTGCATCCTGCAATAATCAACCTGAAAAAGAAAATTGAAGCAGGCGATCCGAACAAAATTTATGATGTTGACCTTACATATATAACATCACGTGGAAAATGGTTCCACTATTCATGGAAAGGTGACATTGCAAAGTCGGGTGGACTTGCAACCAACATCGGCATTCATTTCTTCGATATGCTTCAGTACATATTCGGAGCAAAAAAGGAATTGGTTGTGCATCACCGCGACGACCATGTTGTTTCTGGTTACCTTGAACTAGAACGTGCTCGCGTACGCTGGTTCTTGAGCGTCGACAGTGAATACCTTCCCGATGAAATTAAGGCAAAAGGTCAGACAACCTACCGTTCGATACAAATTGCTGGCGATGAACTAGAATTTACAGGCGGATTCACCGACCTGCACACCGAAAGCTACAAGAACATCCTTGCTGGCAATGGTTTTGGCATTCAGAACGCAAAGCCAAGCATCGAAATGGTTCACTACATTAGAAACGCAGAAATAGTAAACACAATGAAGGATTGCGAACATCCTTTCATGTCAAAAATTAGATAACATTAAAAATTTTAGTTTTATGAATATTTACGACGCATTAATCAACAAGCAGGCAAAACTATCGGTTATTGGTCTTGGATATGTAGGACTGCCGATTGCACTTGAATTTTCAAAGCATATAAATGTCGTTGGCTTTGATGTAAAGCCCGAAAGAGTTGCTATGATGAACAACCATATCGACCCAAGTAACGAACTCGACAAATCAGCATTCGATGGTTGCAACATCACTTTCACATCCAATGCCGAAGACCTCAAGCAGTGCAACTTCTTCATCGTTGCAGTACCAACTCCAATCGATGAGCACAAGCTTCCTGATCTTACCCCTGTAATCAAAGCATCAGAATCGGTTGGTAAGGCTTTGAAGAAAGGCGACTACGTTGTTTACGAATCAACAGTATATCCTGGTTGCACCGAAGAAGACTGCGTTCCGATTCTCGAAAAGATGTCGGGGTTGAAGTTCATGCAGGATTTCAAGGTTGGATTCTCACCCGAAAGAATTAACCCGGGCGACAAAGCACATTCGCTTACCCAGATAAAGAAAATTACCTCTGGTTGCGACCCTGAAGCAGCAGAAAACATCGCTAAGGTATACGAAATAATTATCAAGGCTGGCGTTCATCGTGCAAGCGCAATAAAGGTTGCCGAAGCTGCCAAGATTATCGAAAACACCCAGCGCGACATCAACATAGCACTCATGAACGAATTGTCAATCATATTCGACATCATGGGAATCAACACCTACGAGGTTTTGGAAGCTGCAGGCACAAAGTGGAACTTCCTTAAATTCTCGCCAGGTCTTGTTGGTGGACACTGCATTGGCGTTGACCCATACTACCTGCTTCACAAGGCAAAACAACTCGGTTATCATGCAAGTATGATTAACTCAGGTCGTGCCCTTAACGACAGCATGGGAACTCGCATTGCCGACAAGGTTGTAAAGATGATTATCAATGCCGGTAAGGAAATTACAAAGTCAAGGGTACTTATCATGGGTATGACTTTCAAGGAGAACGTTACCGACATCAGAAATTCGCGCATTATCGACATCATCAACGAATTGAAATATTTCCGCGTAAACTGCGATGTTGTTGATGCATACGCCGACCACGACGAGGTTATGAAGGAATATGGCGTCGACATGTCGAAGGAACCAACAGGCAAATACGATGCTATCATCGTGGCTGTAAACCACAAGCCATACATGGAACTTACCGAAAATTACTTCAAGAGCATTTCTGCCGAAAAAGGCATCCTTGTTGCTGTAAAGGGCGTAATGAGTGGAAAAATCAAAGATCTGACATACTGGAGCTTATAAACCAGTATCCACAAAAAACAGAAAAGGCAACGCAATGCGTTGCCTTTTTCATATACTCTACTCCCTAAATACGGAATTTATCGTCTTATCAGCTGAACTGTTCCTTTTTGACTTAATTTCTCGTTATTCTCTCCGGTAGCTGTAATCACATAGAAATATGCTCCCTCAGCTGCGTCGTTGTTTCCACTAATCTTACCATTCCAGTAGTTATCGATCTGCTGACTATGGAAAACCAGCTGTCCCGACTTTGTGTATATCGAAAGGTCATAGTCTAACAATGTGCCGTTGTACTTTATAATAAATTCATCCCCTATTCCATCTCCGTTTGGTGTAAATACATTCGGAATCCTAAAATCGCTCGCTGTAACTCCTATTGTTTCCGAATATCTGCTCTCACAGTCTCCAGTACGTGCAACAAGTTCCACTACATACTTTCCATTGCTCTTGAACTCATAATCAAAGTTATAATCCGTAGATATCACCGTTCCGTTCACAAGCCACTCATAATCAACGTTCTGAGTGTTTCCAGAATCATCAAGGCGTGTATAGTTACGGAAAGCATAGGCTCTTTCATTGAAAGCATCCTTCGAACTTTCAAAGAAAGCATTCAGGTTTGTCTTATCTCTTACTAGCACAGTATCGTATGCCACACACGAATTTGCATAATTGATTTCCACCATGTATATGCCAGCATTCAATCCTGTAAAGATTCCGTCACGAGAAATATCCGAACCGTTAATCCTGCAGTAATTTATTTTGCCGTCCGACTTAACCGTGAGTTCTCCGTTTCTGCCAGAACAATAGTTTGCCTTGGTGCTTACCATATAATTCAACTTGCTGGCAACATTAACATCAAACATTACCTTTGATGTACATCTGCCCTCGCCAGTCGTAATTTCAATGCTGTTTTTGCCGGTTTTAAGACCCGACAATTCATACTTTCCACCATTAAGTTTTGCAACCGAATAATAGGAATCGTTCCATCTTACCGATGATGATCCTGTAGTATTAACGAGTAATTTTTCTCCATAGCACAAGTCAGCCTTTGCAACAGACGCTACTAGATTCTCAGTTTCCACAAAAGTAATCTTAACACTCTTGCCATTGACTAATGCGAGAGTTTGTGTACCATGCGACTTGCTGCTAATTTTAACTCCTGATGCCACCTTGGTCAATACCAAATCATTTGATGCTTTTACTTTGGCAATGTCAACTCCTTCAATCAAAAGTTCATTGCCACATATTGTTGTGTCATTTAAATTAAGTGCATCGATCTTATTTTCGGATTGAGGTGTAGGATCTGAACTCTTTGCTTGGAACATAAGTTCAGTAGGATTTGGATCATGTGATTCGGATTCGGTAAGTGCCATAGGTGCCGACGTATTTACATCGGATGCATCAGAAGTTATAGTTATATCTTGAGTTGGTGAATTGTCTGGAGTAACAGATGCAAGTTCCTCATTTGCTGGTAAATATGCAATAACAACAGCTGCAACAATACCAATCGTTGCAATACTTGCAATAAGGTGATACTTATATGCCGAGAAAAAATCTGCAGCAGTCCGCTTTGGGAAATGCTTGCTGACATTCTCAAACACCTCTGGCGGAGGAGTTTCAGTGTAACCTTCCAGCTTATGCTTTAATATTTTGTCAAATTCGTTCATCACCTTTTAAAATCGTTTTTAATTAAACTTATAAGTTGTTCCCTTGCTTTCTTTAGTTGCGATCTACTTGTCGACTCCGTAATATTTAGGATTTCAGCAATTTCGTTGTGCTGATAGCCTTCGATGACATACATGTTAAAAATTGTTCTGTAGCCATCTGGAAGTTTCGAAATAATGTCCAGCAATTCTCTAGCCGACATATCCGAAACTATATCCGGACACTCATCTTCGACACTGGCATCGTCGTCATCTATGTCAGAAAACGAGCTTCTGCCAAGCCTCAGATAGTTCAACGATTCGTTGACCGCCATCCTCTGCAACCAGCCTTCAAAAGAACCTTCAAATCTAAAATCTCCAATCCTGTCCATAACCTTTATGAAGCAATCCTGAAGAATGTCCTGAGCTTCGTCTCTGTTCTTTGCATACCTTAGGCAAATCCCGTAAACGAATGGCGAGAACTTCTTATAAAGCTCTTCAAAAGCCCTCTGCGACTTCTGCTGACACTTTCTTATCAGTTTCTCGTTATCGCTCATTTCACCTATATGACAATTTTAAAGGCGATTTCGTTGCCTGGAAAAACAAAAAAAATTTATTATTTTTTATCATGCTGATTAACAGCATATTTACAAGAGCTAAAACTTCATATAATACCAAAATACGCTTCAAAATGTAACCCTTCCCTCAATAAAATCAATCGTAAATGAAAAAATTAATGCATACTTACGACTTTCTATGCGTTTACTAAAGACAATTTCCTCAATATACATTCCACCATCAGATATGCAAATGAGCAATTCATCCATACCTAGTATTGAATTTATCTCCTCATGCTGGAACTGTCTTATAAAAATAAAAAGAAGGGAATGAGTAAGCCCATTCCCTTCTTTTTCTATTAGAAATTATCTTACCAGATGCAAAGCACCTTCTTCGTTGTAGGGGTTGCCGTCGTAACCTTCTGCCTCGATGATGTAGAAGTAAACGCCCGGTGTTGCCTTTGTTGATCCGTTGAGGCGTCCGTCCCAGCCTGCGTCCTCGTTC
>JBGUHW010000161.1:0-10443 GCA_045112395.1 Bacteroidales bacterium | reverse complement strand
ATCTGTCTGACTAAGATCGGCATAATGTGCGATTGTCTTTACGCCGTATTCCTTGGCCAGGTTGTCGGCTACCTCCTGCAACTCCTTTTCCTGATTGCTTACCAGCAGAAGGTCGGTATGGTAGTCACGAGCCAACTGCGTTGCATATTGCAATCCTATTCCTGAACTTGCACCTGTTACGAGAGAGAGCATGATTCCGTTTTTCCTCCTATCTATTTCTTATTTTCTTCAATCGACTTCTTTGCCTTTGCCTCGAGTTTAGTGATTTCCTTCTGCAAGTTCTTTGGAATTGACTCGCCGTCACGCATAACGCACTCGTGGCACTTCATATCAAGCGTGTACATACGGCCTACACAATAGTTGGAACGACCACAACCAGCATGATAGTTGATGTTTTCCTCAACATGTTTTACAAAATCGGGATCCTTGATGAGCACATGTGCCAACTGGAAAAGTTCGAAGCCTTCATCCATGATTCTCTGACAGTTAGCGCCCGACTGCACACCACCGACATAAATCAGCGGCACATCCTTGATTTCCTTCTGGAAAATCTTGGCTTTATCCATGAAATACAGTTCCTTGAACGGCGAAGTAGGTGTCATTATCGGACCTACGCCCGGAATATGCAGTGCAGCCTTAAGCCACCACATCTTCTTCGGCATATAGTAGGCCATAGCCTTGAGCGGCATTGCTCCGCCAAGAATCGTCATAGGTGAAGCGCTTACCGTACCGCCCGACAGCACTATGCCGTGAACCTTGTGTTTTGCGATTTCCTTAGCGACCTTGATACCTTCCTCGATGGTTACTCCTCGCCAGCAGTCGTCCCACATGTTGGTCTTTACCACAACTGCCATATCGTCCTTGGCGTGAAGCATAACCTCGTCAAGGATTTCGTTCATGAAGCGCACGCGGTTTTCGAACGAACCGCCGTACTCGTCGTGGCGATGGTTGGTGCGCTTGCCAATGAACTGCGAAATAAGGTAGGAATGTCCTGCGTGAATCTCAACGCAGTCGAAGCCAGCCTCGCGGCAGAAGTCAACGGCCTTGCCGAAGTTCTTTACAAGCTGCTTTATCTCCTCCACTTTCAGACGACGGTGGAAAGTCGGCGAATACAGGTTGAAGCCGTTTGACGCACTTACAGGCGTGCAATGGCAGGTTGAGCGGTGGGTCATGTTTCCGCAGTGACCGAGCTGAATGCTGACCTTTGCGCCTTCGGCGTGGATAGCGTCGGTGAGTTTGCGCAATTCGGGCAGACTTTCCTCGCGGACATAAAGCTGTCCGTTGAACGAAACGCCGGTTATATCAACAGCACAGTAAGCCACGGTTGTCATTCCGACACCGCCGCGCGCTACGCTAACGTGGTAGTCCATCAATTCTTTTGTCGGCATGTTGTCGCGTGCCATATTCTCGAAAGCCGCCGAACGAATGAAGCGGTTACGCAATGTTATGGGGCCGAGACGATAAGGTGTGAATAATTTATTCATGTTCAATGTTTAATGTTTAAGGTTCAACGTTTTACGTTTAAAGTTTCATGTTTAGCGTTTCATGTTTAACGTTTAAGGTTCAACGTTGATGTTATTCTTATCTTTATTGTTTGTACTTAGTTCCTTTTAAATCACTACTTTTCAAATATTTTATTAAACTAGAAATTCCAGATGAAATCTTTAACGCATCATCCTTTAATTTATTGTATTCATCTTCTGTGATGTAATTACAGTCATTTGCTCTAATTAACTGACTTCTCAATTCGCCACAAGAGCCTTTAGCTATAAACAAGAAGTTTACAAATTCTTTGTTTCCTTCCCTTTCGAATCCTTCTGCAATATTGTCCATAATAGAACCCGATGAAGCCCTAATTTGAGAACAGAATCTGTAATCATTAGAGAACATCGTGTGATTCGTTATTTCATACACACTTTTACACATTTCCCGTGCCTGCTTCCATATATCCAAATCCTCAAAACAAGTTACTCCTGCCATAATCCTTGAACCCATGAACCTTGAACCTTGAACTTTGAACCTTGAACCTTGAACCCATTAATAAACAAACGGTATAATTCTTTTTAGTCTCTTCCCCTTAAACTCCTCCGCGAATTCTTTCTCATACTTGTGGTAGATAGAGTTGGCACGGGGAACAAGGTTACAGCACGAGAACCAGAAGAACAAGGCTCCTGCCCACGACCAGGTAAGGATTGCAAAGCCAAGCCATTCGGTGATTTCGCCGAAATAGTTGGCACTGGTGACATATTTGTACATGCCCTTCTGCGGAAGATAATGGTTGGTGTCGCCTGGTTTGCGCAGATGGCGAATGACGTGGTCGGAATGCATGTTGATTATCATGCCGGCAAAGAAAATGAGCGTACCGGCAATGAACTGCCAGCTTGTGAGCCAGTCGGTAGAGTACAGCACGCTATATGTTGGATTTGCAGGTGCAAGATGGAACAGCCAGTAGCCCTGGATGTAGCCGTTTATCAGGTTCCAGATTACCGACATTGCCATAATTGCAATCGGCATCTTCGACTTGCCCTTGAGCAAGAACGGGAAGATGAACGAACGCTGGAAATAGTGCAGTTCGAAGAACAGGAAGAACAATAGGTACGGTACATTGTACTTGACTTCGGGTGCGGCAGTCCACCAAAGGTATAGCACGATAATGAACACAGGGCATTCCATCAGCATCCATCCCCACTTGTTGGGCATTGCAGGTCCCCATTTTGCCGAAATCATCTTGCCGTATCCAGCATCGACAAAGTAAAGCGAAACGAACACAACCAAACCCACTGCTGCCATGATAATCAGCATCATATTGAAAAATTCGGGTGTAAATATAGCTTCCATCCTATTATTCTCCTAATTAAAAAAGTTCGCAAGTTTATAAAAAAAATGCCAAATGGATAGTTTTTTAATTGGAAAGGTGGAAATGAATGAACTTTCCGAAAATTGCGGATAGTTGAACATCACCTACCAATCGCTAATCACCTCCCAGAAACCGCCTTTGTCGGGTCCAACACGACGGATGATACCGTCTTTCTGCATACGCTTGATATGCTTTGAAAGTGCGCTTCGGTTGATTCCAAGCGACTCAGACATTTGGGTGGTAGTAATGTGCGGATTGCTAGAAATGAGAGCAATAATGGCATCGCGTGTTTTCTGTCCACTTTTTCTGTCCACCTTTTGCTTTTTCTGTCCACCTTTTTTGTCCACTCCATCTTGCAAAGTCGCCTCATATTGCTTTATATCGCTCTGAAGATGAACAATGTGAAGGTGAGCCATACAATCGAGAAAAATATTTATGTCTTCGTATTCGCGAGTATCCACAAGTGCTTGTATGTATGCCTCCTTGTCTTCTTTTAGCACTTTGGTTGGCAAAACATCAAACTCAATCTGAAGCAGATTCATAAGCAAACGACTCATCCTGCCATTTCCATCTGCCCACGGATGAATGGTCACCAATTCGTAATGAGCCCAGAAACTAAGATCGTATATAGCACTCACATCCGATACGTCAATTGCCTTTCTCCGTCTGTTCAATTCTTCGCAAAAAGCTTCAAGACGAGCTGGAACTTTCTGATACGACATATACGATTTGCCACCAAATCCAGCAGTAACATTCAGCTTGCGCAACTCCCCTTTTGCTGCAGAAAAGTCTCCACTTGCAGAATGATACTCACTACCGGTACGAGCCATCACTTTAGATGCAAGCAGGACAAGCCATTCGACCGTAATAGGTTCATGACGCACAATCCATTGCATCCCATATTCGTATGCTGCCTTTAAATCAAGGTTCATCATTTGCTCGACCATAGTGCGCTTGCTACTTGTAATACCTTCGTCGAAAAGCAAAATAGCTTCGACTTCAGTTACTGTTGAACCTTCTATAGCCGTAGAATGTGTGATAATGGAATACAAATAGAATTTGTTGTAGTCTATCTGCTCCGACATGCCCGACTCTTGATGTTGCTCAAGCAATTTTAGCAATATGTTTCTATTCTCATTAGTCATACAAATTATTTATCGCTACAGAATCGGCATTTTAATCGCACAAAAATACATAATATTTCATAAATAGTTCTCCATTTATTTTCCACCACACAATCAAAATTGAAAAAAGCATCTGCACCCCCAAAATAATTTCACAAAAATAAAATTGGCTCAAATAAAAATCTTATCTTTGCCCCAAATTTTTCAAAAATTCATTAAAAACTTAAAGACATAACATAATGGAAGAAATCAAAACCACTGCCTTCACGCAGTTTCACATCGCACAGGGCGCTCAAATGGCACCTTTCGCAGGCTTCAACATGCCTATCCAGTACACTAGCATAAACGACGAGCACATCTTCTGCCGCGAACATATCGGCGTTTTCGATGTTTCTCACATGGGCGAATTCTGGGTAACCGGCGACAAGGCTTTCGACTTCGTACAGAAGGTTACATCAAACAATGTTGCCGACCTCACCGACGGTAAGGTTCAGTACTCGTGCCTGCCTAACAACGACGGCGGTATCGTTGACGACCTGCTGGTTTACAGAATCAACGACAAGAAGTATTTCCTCGTTGTAAACGCTGCAAACATCGACAAGGACTGGAACTGGTGCATCGCAATAGCAGAAAAGATGGGCTTGAAGGTCGGACAGGACATTGTTAACGCATCTGACGAATACTGCCAACTCGCTGTTCAGGGTCCTTACGCTCTGAAGGCTATGCAGAAGCTCACAAAGGCTAATGTAATCGACATGGAATACTACACCAACAAGATTATCGAATTTGCTGGTATTCCAGAAGTTATCTTCTCTACAACCGGTTACACTGGTGCTGGCGGATGCGAAATCTACGCAAAGAACCCATATGCTGACAAACTGTTGAAGGCTGTTCTCGAAGCAGGTGAAGAATTCGGTATCAGGATGATTGGTCTTGGCGCACGCGACACTCTCCGCCTCGAAATGGGATTCTGCCTCTACGGACACGACATCAACGACACCACTTCGCCAATCGAAGCAGGTCTCGGATGGATTACCAAGTTTGTTGATGGCAACGATTTCACCAACCGCGCATACCACGAGAAACTGAAAGCAGAAGGCACCAGCAAGATGTTGAAGGGCTTCATCCTCGTTGACCGTGGCATTCCACGTCCCGAATACCTCGTTTACGATGCAGAAGGCAACGAGATTGGTCATGTTACCTCGGGAGCAATGTCGCCAATGATGAAGAAGGGTATCGGCATGGCATACCTCAACCGCGGCTTCTGGAAGGAAGGCACCGAAATCTACATCGACATCCGTGGCAAGAAAGTAAAGGCCGAAGTTAAGAAGACTCCGCTCTTCAAGGACCAGATGCCTCAGGTTAAGTAGTTATACATTTGTTTCCATATTGAGAATCTCGGAATCTCGGTTCCGAGGTTCTTTTTTAAAATTATCACCAACAATCATTGATGAAAATGAATATGTGAAAAATTAAAACAACATGTTATGCCAGAATTAGTATCTTTAGAAACCATCTCATTAAAAAACAACCAGCAAATAAAAGAAGATATAATTCAATCTTTTATATATGAAAAACCTTATGTTTTGGGATTAGGCAATCTTACGCAAATCCGCAGAGAAAAAAAGCAACCTTCAGGTGGACGATTGGATATTTTACTTGGAGATGAAGACAATTCCATTAGATATGAAGTTGAAGTTCAATTAGGTGCGACAGACCCAAGTCATATAATCAGAACTATTGAATATTGGGACTCAGAAAGGAAACGCTATCCTCAATATGACCATTGCGCTGTAATTGTTGCAGAAGAAATTACCGGCAGATTTTTTAATGTAATATCATTATTTAATGGAGCTATTCCGTTAATTGCTTTACAAATGAAAGCTGTAAAATATGGAGATAACATTGCATTATCATTTACCAAAGTAATAGATAGAATAGATGCTGCTAAAGATGACGAAGAACAAGAACAGCCGACAGACAGGGAATACTGGGAAAAACGAACTTCAACAAAAATAATGAGTGAAATTGACAAAATATTCAAGTCATTAGGAGACATTGTTTCTGGATTCTCTTTAAAATACAACAAAGGATACATAGGGCTTTTAAAAGATGGTATATCAAGAAACTTTCTATGGTTTAGTCCCAAAAAAGCTTTCATAAAAATAGGTTTAAAAATTGAAGAAAGCAGTACAATTATTCAAGAATTGGAAAATGAAGGTCTTGATATTACATATAATCCGAAATGGAAAGAACTAAAATTAAAGATTAATGACTTTGAAACATACAATAAACACAAAACAATTATTGATAAAGTCATATTGGAATCAAAGGAATTCTTTAACCTAACCGACTAATTATCAATTATCCATTATAAATTGTCAATTATTAATTATCCATTGTCAATTAACCCATTATGGCAACCACCTCAAACTTTGTAGATTACGTAAAGATATACTGCCGGTCGGGAGCGGGCGGCGCAGGTTCGATGCACTTCCGCCACGAGAAATTCGTGGAGAAAGGCGGTCCCGATGGTGGCAACGGCGGACGCGGCGGGCATATAATCCTGCACGGCACAACCAATGTGTGGACTCTGCTGCACCTAAAGTACAACCGCCACATCTTCGCCGAGAACGGCACCAACGGCAGCGGTGCCCTATGCACTGGCGCTAACGGCAAGGACATTACCCTCGATGTGCCGCTCGGAACCATCGCCCGTGACGAATACACAGGCGAAGTACTCTGCGAAGTCACCGAGAACGACCAGGAAATTATCCTACTCAAAGGCGGTCGTGGCGGGCTTGGCAACGCCGAATTCAAGACGGCAACCAACCAGGCACCAAAATTCTCGCAGCCAGGCGAACCTGGAATCGAAAAGACCGTAATCCTCGAGTTGAAAGTGCTTGCCGATGTCGGTCTCGTAGGTTTTCCCAATGCTGGCAAATCAACCTTATTGTCGGTTGTATCGGCGGCAAAGCCCGAAATTGCCGACTACCCATTTACCACGCTCGTGCCTAACCTCGGCATTGTAGCCTACCGCGACTACAAGTCGTTTGTAATGGCCGACATCCCGGGAATCATTGAAGGCGCAAGTCAGGGTAAAGGTTTGGGACTTAGATTCTTGCGTCACATAGAGCGCAACTCGATACTGCTGTTTATGGTTCCCGCCGACACCAAGGACATCCGCAACGAATACGAAGTGCTGCTCAACGAACTCACGCAGTACAACCCCGAACTGCTCGACAAGAAACGCATACTTGCCGTCACCAAGTGCGACCTCATAGACGACGAACTTCAGGAAATGCTCTCGAAGGAATTGCCCGAAAAGGTTGAAACCGTCTTCATTTCGTCGGTGGCACACAAAAACATAGACAAGCTGAAAGACCTAATCTGGAAGGCACTGAACGAATAATCCTATGAACAAACTCACAGAACTTCTCATCGACGAACGAAAAGCCAAGCGCAAAGGCGGAATTTACCACAAGACGCAGGTAAAACTTGCCTATAACTCAAACCGAATCGAAGGCAGCAAGCTTACCGAGGAACAGACGCGCTACATTTTCGAGACTCGCACCATAGGATTCAAGGACCAGGAGGCTGTTCCCGTTGACGACATCATCGAAACAACCAACCACTTCGTTGCCTTCGACTATCTTATTGACACAATCAGCCAGCCTTTAAGCATTGACATTATCAAACAGTTCCATAAGATTATAAAATCCAGCACATCTGATGCGCAGAAACCATACTTCAATGTCGGCGATTGGAAAAAACTTGCCAACGAAGTAGGCGATGCAAGGACAACCCTGCCCGAAGATGTTGACCGCGAAATGCACGACCTTTCGGACTGGTACGCCTCGCAGAAAAATGTACGCATTGAAACTCTTGCAAAATATCACTTCTACTTCGAAAGCATACATCCGTTCCAGGACGGAAACGGACGCGTAGGTCGTCTGATACTTTTCCGCGAATGCCTGCGCAACAACATTGTGCCATTCGTCATCGACAACGACCACAAGACATTTTACTACAGAGGATTACGCGAATTTGAACACGCGCCATCATACCTTGTCGATACAATGAAATCGGCACAGGACACCTACACCGAATGGCTCAAGTATTTTTCACCAGAACTTCTTAACGACTTGCACGCATAATGATTGAAAGCCTTGAACTTATCGACCGCGAGATTCTGCTCTTCATTAACAGATTGCACGCCGATTGGCTCGACCCGATAATGTGGGCGATAAGCAGCAACTGGTTCTGGCTTCCGATGGTTGCTCTGTTCATCTTTATGGCAGTGAAGCGTTTCGGGAAATGGTGCTGGATTCCGATACTGGCGGCTACGCTTTGCTTCGCGACTACCGATGTCGTTTCGCACAATATAAAAGAATCGGTACAGCGCTACCGCCCAACCCATAATCTTGAAATAGAAGATGAAGTCCACACCGTAAACGACTATCGCGGAGGAATGTACGGCTTCTTTTCAGGTCACGCCGCCAACAGCTTCGGACTTGCGCTAATCACAATGCTTTTCATCCGCCGTAAATGGTACACGATAACTGCACTTTGCTGGGCTGCAATCGTCTCATATTCCCGAATGTACCTCGCCGTCCACTACCCTGCCGACATCTTTGTTGGCTTCTGCTTCGGAATCTCTGTGGCTGTGGCATTTTTCATAGCGACGAAGGCGATTGTAAAAAGGACGGGGGTTACTATACCAAATTAATCAGCAAACGCCCGTATGATAAAAAGAGTTTCGGCTTTTGTTTTATTTTTGATGTTATTTTTGTCGGTAAGCGCACAAAAGCCTGCCGAAACAGACAGAAATAAGGTTAGGTTGGGATTGTAATTTTCAAATCATCGAATTCTCAAATCATCAAACCCTCAAACCATTCCTATACTCCTTGGGACTTACCCCCTCCGCCCTACGGAAAAATGTCCCGAAATGGCTCTGATTTTGGAATCCAAGTCGATCTGCAATCTGCTGCACGGGAAGCGCAGTAGTCTGCAACAGCGACTTAGCCTGCTTGACAAGATTCTGCGTTATACATTCGTAGGCAGTGCGCCCCGTAACCTGCTTCACCACATTGGCAATATATTTTGGAGACAGACACATCTCGTCGGCATACCAATCAATAGTATGATGTTCGTGGCAATGCATTTCTACTAACGAAAGGAATCGCCCTGCCAGTTCCTCCGAGCGCGAAAGCGTGTAGAGTTTCGTAAAAGACTTGTCGTACAACCCGTAAACGAAATACATCATTGAACGCACAAGGTTAAGCGCCGCCTCACGGACATTGCTCACATCAGGAGACAACATAACCTCACGCAACAAATCAAGATAGTGCTGCACCACAAACATCTGCTTTTCTGTCAGTTGCATAAAAGGACGCATATATGCCCTGACATGAGCCTCGCCAGATAATTTCAGATTGAGCTCCTCGGCAAACGATGGCGAAAAACTCAAAATGTACTGCTCCATGTCATCACTCGCCTCAACTACGCCAATAGATTGTCCGATAAGGATGGACGAAAAGCAAGGTGCATCAATCTCGTACAACTGATGATTTATATTGGCGGTTATCTTGCCACGAATATGGAGATTCAGCGCATAGACGGCTGTCTGGAAATACTCGGGTAATGGTGTTGACAGCCCTTCAATGACGGCCAACCGCAAGTCGTTACCGAGATAAACATTGCTTTTTATGTTATCTATATCATGCAGAACGGGCAAGTTTTTATTAGTAGCATCTGTCATTGTGTGCGAACTTTAAAACAATTTTCAAGTGCAAAATTACATATTTTAGAAATATTTTCTCAACAAAAATATGGAAAATAGAACAATATTGACAATCATTGGAATAATGTATAATTACAGATAAATAGTACCTTTGCACACAAATTTTATAACCTTATAAATTAAAGATAATGAAAAGACTTTTTACTATTTCTTTATTGGTGTTGATATGCCTTTGCGCTGTTGCACAAGATGTTACCCTTACATTCACAGGTCGTGATGAAAACAATCGCTATTTGCAGCTGAACCGCGTTGTAGTAACGAATTTCACCAAAGGCTGGCAGGAAAACATTTTATGGCCCGACACAACCTTGACGGTGCAGAATGTTACAGCAAATAAGAACAATACCGAAAACTGCGGTTTGGAAATGTCACAAAACTATCCGAATCCTTTCTGCGGAACAACCGAAGTAAACCTTTCGGTAGAAGAAGCAGGAAATGTAACTATTGAAATTACCGATTTGAACGGTCGTGTTTTAAACACAATGACACAGAACTTGCAATCTGGTATCCACCAGTTCCGCGTTTCAGTAGCCAACACAGGCACCTACCTGATGTCAGCCATCAGAAACGGTGGAGTATCATCTGTTAAGATGGTTTGCAACGGCAGCGGAAATGCCGACAGAATCGAATACCAAGGCATAGTAGGTTCTGTAAAAACG